>JAGYOI010000115.1 GCA_018399395.1 Prolixibacteraceae bacterium | reverse complement strand
CAGTTCAATACACCGTTCAAGTTCACCAATAATTTCATTGGTTATAAGTACGCTACCACTAAAACTTTCACCACCATGAACTACGCGGTGGCCTACAGCCGAAATTTCGCTCAATTCATTGATGCAGCCATGTTTTTTACTGGTAAGAACGCCTAAAACATATTCGATACCAATTTTATGATCAACGATTTCACCCTCAAATATTACTTTTTCGCCATTTGCTTTATTCAGCTTCAGTTGAGAACCGTTAAGTCCAATTTTTTCAACCAAACCTTTGGCCATCACTTCATGGTTATCCATGTTGAAAAATTGGAATTTGATGGATGAGCTACCACAATTCAATACTAATATCTTCATTTTTATTTATATTCAGTAAAACAATTCAGGCTTAAATATCACGAAAATCAGTTTCGTTTTCACCCATTTATTTTTTCACCATTTTCATCGTAAGTATAAAATCCCTTTCCTGAGCTCACGCCGTAATTATGCTGACGCAACAGGCGTTTAATCATCGGGTTGGTTTTATATCTCGTATCACCAAATTCGTTAAAAAGGTTTTCCATCCACCGTGTTACACGGTCAAGCCCCATTACATCGGCAATTGTAAACGGGCCTAAACGCATGCCATACCCGGTAATCATTAACTGCTCTATATCATCCTGACTACCTACCCCTTCAAGAAGCATTTCACAGGCTTCGTTTAAAAACACACAAAACATACGTACACTAACCAGTCCAACCGATTCTTCAACAGGAATAACTTTCCTGTTCGTCATTTGAATGAACTTCTTAACCTTTTGATATGCCCAGTCGCCTGTATAAAGCCCTTTTGTAATCTCGACAATCCTCGAATCAAAAGAATTGATCATAAAATGTATGCTGATGCAGCGGTCTTTATGCATCAAATTTTCGACCAAATCGGAGATAATAACCGTTGTTGAATTGGTTGCTAAAATACACCGTTTGTCTACAATTTTTTCCAGCTCTTCAAATACACTTTTTCGTGTTTCAAAGTTCCTTCCTTTGCCGGCGGTAGGCATTGTTTCAATAACGAGGTCGCAATCTTTGAAATCACGCAAATCGGTAGTTGCTGTTATACGCGACATCACCGCCTTTTTTTCTGAATCGGTAGCCCCCCAGTTTTTAATCCGGCTATCCATTATCGATTCAATTTTATGAAGCGATTCGTCTATTTGAGATTGCGATGTTTCTTTAAAAATAACTTCCAGTCCGTAAGAGCTACACACACGTGCAATATACTGACCATCGCACCCACAGCCAACCACTCCTACTTTGGAGAATAACTTTGATGAATTTTTTTTCTTTTTGCTTAATCCATATTCTTCAATGGATTCTATAATTGGTTCTGCCATTATATTTGTATTTATTGTGCCTGATTAGCAGTTACAGCAACCATGTTAACAATATCGTTAACGGAGCACCCCCGCGACAAATCGTTTATGGGTGCAGCCATTCCTTGTAACACGGGACCAATAGCCTCAGCCCCGGCCAGTCGTTGTACCAGTTTATATCCTATATTTCCGGCTTCGAGCCCCGGGAACACCAACACATTAGCTTTTCCGGCAACCGGGCTTCCGGGTGCTTTTAATTCACCTACTTCTTTTATAATAGCTGCATCGAGTTGAAGTTCGCCGTCGAGCATCAAGTCAGGAGCTTTTTCTTTAGCAATTTTTGTTGCCTCCAAAACTTTGTCTACCAACGGGTGCTTTGCGCTTCCCATTGTTGAAAAACTCAACATAGCCACACGGGGTTCAAGTCCGACAATACTTTTAGCCGTTTGGGCCGAAGTTATAGCTATTTCGGCTAACTGTGCTGCATCGGGATCAGGCATTACTGCACAATCGGCAAAGACCAATACTCCATCATGACCAAATTTCTTATCAACAAACATTAAAAAAGCTCCGGATACCACACTAACCCCTGGCAGTGTTTTTACAAACTGAAAAGCTGGTCGCAGCACATCGCCTGTAGCATTAATCGCCCCGGCCAATTCACCATCGGCATCGCCCGCTTTAATCATCATTGGACCAAAGTATAGAGGATCGTTCAACAGGGTTAACGCTTCATCTTTTGTCAATCCTTTTTTCTTGCGAATTTCAACCATCATGCCGGCATATTTATCACGCCGGCTATCGGTTTTTGGGTCAACAATTTCAGCAGCACTTACATCAACACCCAATTCTTTTACTTTGGCATCAATTTCATCTTGAGCACCCAGTAAAATTACACGTGCAATTTTTTCTTTTAAAATAATACTTGCAGCTTGTAATGTTCGTGGTTCAACACCCTCGGGTAGTACAATGCGTTTGTTTAATTTAGAAGCATTCGATTTAATTTTTTCAAGTAAATCCATCTTATCTTATTTTCTTAATATAACCAGATTAATACACAAAAGTAAGCATTTTAGATTGTCAACATAAGGAAAAGTTTTCATTTTGAACATTTTTTTCAAAAATTTAAATTTACAAAACTTTCAGGCTTCAGGCTCTTAAAAAATATTAAATAAGTCACGGCCAAATCATAATTGTTTACATTTGTTTTTCCTAAAAAGGGGAAATAAAATTTATAAAGAATGAAACGAGCTCTGTCTATTATATTATTTCTTGTTGCATGGTCATCAGTTACAGCTCAGATAAACACCAATCATGTTCTGTTAACCGGCAGAAGCCGACTTTACTATGGCAATTACACCGGAGCCATTGAAAACTTTAACATGATTATTAATATCCAGCCTCACCTGCCCGAGCCTTATTTTTATCGCGGTGTTGCAAAAATGAACCTCGAAGATTACCGGGGCGCAATCAACGATTTAAACAAAGCGTTGGATATAAAACCATTTTATCCTGAGGCATTATTGTATCGTGGTATCGTAAATTACAACCTGGGAAAATATCAAGAGGCAATGGATGATTATTCCGAGGCACTGAAGTTTGACCGTGACAATGCAGATATTTATAACAACAGGGGTATTTGTAAAGCAGCCATTCGTGACTTTGAAGGAGCCATAGAAGATTATTCAAAGGGGATTGAATTAAAACCCAAAAACTTTAATGCTTATCTGAACAGAAGTATTGCCTACCAGGCAACGGAACAATGGGACAAAGCCATTGCCGATTGCAACCAACTTATTCGTTTACGCCCTAATTCACCAATGGGTTACATGAGCCGTGGATTAATCAAAATTGAAAAAGAAGACTTTGCCGGGGCCATGCGCGATTTCGACATGGCAATATATTTTGACCCCGACAATGCCTTTGCCTACCAAAACCGCGGAATGGTGAAACAACAACTCGAGAGCTATGAATCAGCGATAATGGATTACAACAAAGCCATTGAAATTGACAAACAAATGGCCAGTGCCTATTTTAACCGGGCGATGGCTAAAGAAGTGCTTGGCAGGGAAAGTTATCAAAGCGACTATGAATATGCAGCCACCCTTGACCCCCGATATGCTAAGCGCCCGTGGAAAACAAAAGAAGAACAAGAAGAGGAAGCACAGCAACAAATGCAGGCATGGCAACAACAAGCCAATAATTCAACAGAAAAAGATAGTATCCAGGATAATGAAGAACCCGCTGACTCAACCTTAAAAATTGATGAAGAAGAACTGCGAAAACGTAAAATGAGGGCCAACCTGGTCGTTTCTGACATACGCGATGTACCCGGTGATGAAACAAGTGGCAAGGTACAAAACAGAAACATTAACATACAACTACTACCAATATTCGAAATTGCCACCATTAGTAAAGATCTGGCCAATAATGAAACTGTTGGCTATTTCAACCTGACAATTGAAAAATTAAATGATAAAAACAACTATCAGCCGTATTTAACCATTACAAACGAATCGTTTACCTCTGCCGGTATGGTTGACTATTACGAAAACCAAATACTATTTTACAATCAAAAAATTGAACAAAACAGCAACTATGCCGAAAATTACCTTTACCGTGGTATTTTTAGGTATCTAACACAAAAATACAACGAAGCAATTAGTGATTTTACAAAAGCCATTGAATTGGATGAACGCAATTTGCCGGCCTATTTTATGCGTGCCAACGCCCATTTCAAAATGATTGAAACCATTGAAAGTATTTCTTCTTCCGAAAACATACTCTTAAATATTAACAAAAGCCGTGAATCGCAGCAGCCAGAGCAAAATAAATTCACAAATGAAGCCTATAACGATATTTTTACCGATTATTCGGTTGTTTTATACATGAACCCTAATTTTTATTTTGCCTATTATAACCGTGGTAATGTTTACCTGAAAAATGAGCAATATTATCAGGCGCTCGATGAATACAACAAGGCCATTGAAAGCGATGAGAGCTTTGCTGAAGCATATTTCAACCGTGGGTTGGTAAAAATATTACTTGGCGATATCGATGGTGGTGCATCAGACCTTAGCAAAGCCGGTGAATTAGGAATTGAAAAAAGTTACAACGTGATCAAAAGATACTGCAACTAAAATTTCTACTTTTGCAATATGGCAAATCAACCATTAGCAGAAAGGCTTCGTCCGACAACGCTCGACAATTATATTGGTCAGGAACATTTAGTGGGCAAAGGGGCCATTTTACGAAACATGATAGAAGCAAACACCATAAGTTCCCTTATTTTATGGGGCCCTCCCGGTGTAGGTAAAACCACCCTTGCCAAAATTATTGCCAATACGCTCGATCGTCCGTTTTATACCCTCAGTGCAATAAGCTCGGGGGTTAAAGATGTACGTGAAGCCATTGAAAAAGCTAAAAAGCAACAATTTTTCAACCGCCCCAACCCCATCCTTTTTATTGATGAAATACACCGTTTCTCAAAAGCACAGCAAGATTCGTTACTTGGGGCCGTGGAACAGGGGGTTGTCACTTTAATTGGTGCCACTACCGAGAACCCTTCGTTTGAGGTAATCACACCTTTATTGTCGCGTTGCCAGGTATACGTATTAAAATCGCTCGAGAAAAATGACCTTGAAAACCTGTTGAATTTTGCTATAACAAACGATTCAGAACTAAAAAAATTCAACATTGAAATAAAAGAGGATGAAGCACTTTACCGTTTTTCAGGTGGAGATGCACGAAAGCTTTTAAATACCATTGAATTGGTTACCGCCAACGCCAAAACTGAAAAAGTTGTTGTAACTAACGATATTGTTACACGAAGCCTGCAACAAAACCCGGCAGCCTACGACAAAAACGGCGAAATGCATTACGATATCATTTCAGCTTTTATAAAAAGCATACGCGGCAGCGACCCCGATGCTGCTGTTTATTGGCTTGCACGCATGGTTGAAGGT
>JAGYOI010000114.1 GCA_018399395.1 Prolixibacteraceae bacterium | reverse complement strand
CTATCACATTTATTCAAATTCGGCCGAAAAGAAAGGATATTCGGGCACCGCAATTATTTCAAAAAGTGAACCGTTGTCGGTGTCGAATGGCATTGGCAGTGATGAGCACGATAACGAAGGGCGTGTACTGTGCGCAGAATACGAAGACTTTTACTTAGTTACCGTGTACGTTCCGAATTCGGGAAGCGAATTGAAAAGGCTTGATTACCGCCAACAGTGGGATCTGAGTTTTCTGAACTACCTGAAAGAACTCGAAAAAAAGAAACCGGTAGTGGTTTGTGGCGACTTCAATGTTGCCCACAAATCCATTGACTTGGCACGCCCTAAAGCCAATTACAATAAACATGCTGGTTTTATGCAGGAAGAAATTGATGGTATGGACCGTTTCACAAACAACGGGCTGGTGGATTCGTTCCGGTATTTTCATCCTGAAAAAACAGACCAATATACTTGGTGGAGCTACCGTGCCGGCGCACGTGGTAAAAATGTAGGCTGGAGAATTGATTATTTTCTGGTAAGCAAAAGTTTCATGCAAAACGTTAAATCAGCAACCATCCTTAATGAAATAATGGGCAGCGACCATTGTCCCATAACCCTGGAAATCTAAACATTAGAAAAGCGATAGGAAACAACACTTACAATTGCATCCTATCGCTTTCTATCGCTTCCTATTGCTTTCTATCGCTTCCTACTGCTTTCAATTAATTGCTTCCTATTGCTTCCTATCGCCTTCAATTGCTTACTATTGCTTTCTACCGCTTCCTACTGCTTTCAATTGCCTCCTATTGCTTCCTATCGCCTTCTTTAACTATATCGAAAATCCATTAGGCAATACAGCACCTTTCTTAATCACCACAATACCATCTTTCACCGCGTACAGTTTATTGTTCGTTTCATCTAAGTGGTCGCCGCCCCTTATGCTCACATCATTCCCGATGAAACAGTTTTTATCTACAATACACCGGTCAAGAAAACACCTTTCACCAATACCCATTACCGTTCCATTGTTGTTCTCAAAATCGATTTCAGCAAGCTCCTGGTAATAATCGTTACCCATTACATAACTATTGTTTATAACTGTATCTTTTCCAATACGCGAACGTATTCCAATTACCGAATGTGTGATCTCCTTCGCGTTGATAATGCAACCTTCTGTAACCATTGCACGGTATAAGCAAGTACCTGAAATTTTACTGGGTGGCAAGAGTCTTGCGTGGGTATAAATTGTTCTTTCTTTATCGAACAAGTTGAACGCCGGAATATCATCAGTGAGGGCAAGGTTTTCTTCGTAAAAAGCATCAATATTTCCAATATCGGTCCAATACCCCTCGTACTGGTAACTCATCACCTTATATTCATTAATCGCATCGGGTATAATTTCCTTGCCAAAATCTTTGGTATCATTTTCCATTAACTGAATCAGCAAATCACGGTTAAAAACGTAAATACCCATTGATGCCAGGTACAAACGTCCTTTCTGCTCCATTTCTTCACTTACAACCGATTTCCAATCAGGTAGCAACTCAGTTACCGGCTTTTCAATAAACTCTGTAATTCTGTGTTCCTCATCTGATTTAAGAATACCAAATTCAGGGGCCTCTTTTGCAACTACCGGTAATGTGGCCAATGTAATGTCAGCACCGGCTTTTGCATGTGCATCAATCATTTTCTGATAATCCATCTGGTAAAGCTGGTCGCCCGATAATATCAGTGCATATTCAAAATCAAAGTCCAAAAAATGATGTAAACATTGCCTTACAGCATCTGCAGTTCCCTGAAACCAGTTTTTATTCTCTGGTGTTTGTTCAGCAGCCAGAACATCTACAAAAGCACTTGAAAAGTTACTAAACTGATATGTATTCTTAATGTGCTGATTAAGCGATGCTGAATTAAACTGTGTTAACACAAACATCCGGTTTATATCCGAGTTCAAACAGTTTGAAATGGGAATATCGACCAACCGGTATTTTCCTGCAATGGGTACCGCAGGCTTCGAACGCTCATCTGTCAATGGTGATAATCTGGTTCCTTGTCCTCCTCCTAAAATAATGGCTAATGTATTTTCTTTCATAGTTCGTTAGTTTATTTATTATATCGATTTATATAGTTCAACATATTCATCTGCAGCCTTTGTCCACGAATGATCAATTTTCATAATTTGTTTCCGTATCGCCCGTACATTCTTTTTATCTGAATAAAATGCTTTTGCCCTTATAACGGAGTGCAGCACATCGTGCGTTGTACATTCGTTATGACAAAATCCGAAACCACCATCGCCCATATCAATAACCGTATCCTGCAAACCTCCGGTACGTCGTACAATCGGGATGGTTCCGTAGCGCAGTGCATACAACTGGTTTAAACCGCAGGGTTCCACTCTCGACGGCATTAACAAGAAATCGGCACCTCCATATATTTCGTGCGACAATTTTTCATTATAACCGATGTACGAACAAAAGTTTCCTTTAAACAGTTGTTCCATATGCAATAAAGCACCTTCAATAACCTGTTCGCCCGATCCCAAAACTAATATGTTTTGCTCGCCCGGAAAGTTTATCATGGTCTGATATACCACATCGGGTAAAATATCGGCCCCTTTTTCTTTTACCAATCGACCAATAAAAACAAACAGTGGTTTTGACGGATTCAGATTAAATTGCTCACATAACTTATCCTTCAATGCCTTTTTCCCGCCACTAATGTTTCTAATTCCATAATGGACATCCAACAAAGGGTCCGTTTCCGGATTCCACACATCAACATCAATCCCGTTTAATATTCCTAAACATTTATCTTTCTCTAATTGTAAAAGCCCCTCCAGCCCTTTCATCGAAAAGCTGATTTCATTCATATAACTGGGCGAAACCGTAGTAACTTTCCATGCACATTTTATGGCCGATGCCAGTGGGTTCATTTCTCCGTTCCACTCTACCAAACCGTTATAATATGAATGAAAAGGAGGTAGATAATGAAGTTTCTCAAATCCAAACTGTCCCTGATATTCGCCATTATGAATGGTAAAAACAGTTGGTACATGTTCAAACTTCCTGTAATCCCACACTTTCGACATCATAAAAGGAACAAAGCCGGTATGCTGGTCATGACAATGTACAATATCTACAGGGGCCTCCCACGAGTTAAGCCAATTCAACGCAGCGATCTGAAATGTTATAAACCGCTCTATGTCATCATCATAAGAATAAATGCTATCGCGGTCGAACAAACCGGGTATGTCAATTAAATAAATTTCATACCCAAAATCCACATCTTGTGGAATGATAACATTAAATGTATATGTAATGTCTGCCAAACGTGCATATCCCGTAAAAATATCTTTAAACGTATGTGCGTCCCTGAATTTATTATAATAAAAAGGCATTATTACTGAAGCTTTGTGTCCTAAAGCATTTTGATACTTGGGCAGAGCTCCAACTACATCGGCCAGGCCACCAGCCTTGGCAACCGGGTAACATTCGGCACTCACATGAATTATGTTCATTCTCGTTGATTTTTTAGTTTGAATAAGCAATAACAAGCTATTTAAAAATAAGAAAAATATAATGAACTTGTGTTGTGTTTCTGTTTTTTTTATTGACTACAAAAAACAAAAAATCTGTAATTACTGAATTTCAAAAAGTTAAAAAACAAAATTTAAACAGTTTCTTACTTCTTTATAAGTTTTTTGATAAATGATTTTTTTGGTTTATCAACTACATTTTTTTTGTCGAGAAAAGAAATAAATTCCAGTTCAGGATCTTTACATGCTGTACTGACAATATTATCGGGGGTAATTAGGTAACGCCCTACAGTATGTCCGGTTTCCCATTTAACAAAGTCGTAAACTATGTAAATCAATTCAGCACAAGTGAGTTCATTGGGCGACTCCGCATCGTACTGAAAATCATATTTCTTATCCATTTGAGCCATTGTGAGATTTACAACTCGTTCTTCCCGCACAGGGGTAAGATTTTTATGTCTGATAATCAGATAAGTGTCACCCTCGGCAAATTTAAGCGGTTTACTGATCACTGTACCATTCAAAATTACTTCCGCAAAAAGACTATCGACTAAATAAATAGCAACATGCCCAAAATAACCAGGAATGAATTTATCACTAAGCCGGTTACCAGATTTTTGGCAGATAATGTCACCCTTTTCCAACAGAGGCATAAGTTTGTGGATATATTTCTCTGGATGAGGTTCTAAATGAGACATGCTAATCACACTTGCAACGATTTTACTAACAGATCCTGAAAGGTAATACCAGGCAAGAAATCCATTGTCAAGAGTTGTTTTTTTCAGATAACTGCTTTTGTTGGCTTTAATTTGCTTCTGAACATCGTCTTTATGAGTTGCCGACCATAAATAATGTTGCGATTTTGCCAGAAATCGAGGAGGCACATCATAGGCCATATCGCCACGGTTAATAATTCTACGTATGTGTTTGTTGTTTTGAAAAAGGATGTTGTAGGAGACTGCCGATTCAAGTATCATTTGTTTGGCACTGTCTGATAGTGTAATATTAGTTGCATACATGTATTTGTGATGTAAAACACTGTCGATTTTTAAATGTTTTTGTAGGTTTTCGAATAACAAATTTAATTCATTTGCTTGAAGTGCTTTTGCCTCTTTTTGTTGTTCTTTAATCGATTTCATGATCTCCTTTGACTGGAAGTTCAATATTTCTTTTTCTGCTTTTAATTGTGGAAGCTTTTCAAAATCGTTCTTGTGGTTTTCGTTAAAAGGAATTTCAGAAATATAACCAACCTTATAGTTTCCACAAGAAGTTATTATTGTAGAAACACAAAATACGAAAAGGCAAACTATGATTATATTATCCCTCATTAGTTTTCAAATCAAGAACACAAAAATAATTCTTGATTTGAAAAAAACGAACAAAGCATATCAGATAATCAAATAACAAAAGAAATTAAGTTCATGAAGCAGAACTAAGCAATATATTTTTATATTTAAAAAAACATCTGAACTATGTAATAAACAACATTTATTAAGCGCAATTGTAAACCAGCTAAACTTATTTATATGCAAAAAAAAATATCATGGACTCTCTTCTTTTTCATTCTGCTAATTAGCGGGTGTCAGCAAAAGCAAAGCAGCATTACCAATTTAGCGATGCTTGAAGGTGACGCTACCATTGCCGTACCCAACGGCACGGTGGCCGACCAGTTTGTGCTTAACCGATTCCCCGATGCCGAAATTGTGTACTTTAACAGTGTGCTCGATTGTGCCCTGGCCGTGAAGGACGGCAAGGCCGATGCTGCTGCTTATGATAAGCCCATCCTCAAAAACATTTCTTCAAAACAAGATGGCCTCACAGTGCTTGACGAACTTTTAATTGAAGACG
>JAGYOI010000113.1 GCA_018399395.1 Prolixibacteraceae bacterium | reverse complement strand
GAAGTTTGTACCTGACAGCACTAAAAAATAAATGTAAAAACAATTTGACTATGGATATTCGACCAATAAAAAATGAACAGGACTATAATTTCGCAATAAACAGGATTGAAGAATTATGGGGTGCTAAAAGAGACACACCGGAAGGTGATGAACTAGACCTTTTGGTTACACTGGTTGAATCATACGAAATGAAACATTATCCAATAGCACCTCCCGACCCTGTAGATACTATTAAATTTCGCATAGAACAAATGGGAAATACCTCCCGAAGTATTACTTGCATAGTAATAAGCTTAGTTATTCTCTATCGATTCCAAGTCAATTGCATCCATATCAATGCTATCCCCCTCTTCAGAAAAGGCCTGGATAATTTTTTCTATCTCCCCACTTCTATAAACTAGTTTTAATTTTAATTGGCCATTAGGGTAAAATATTTTCCAAGTTCCATCCTCTAAATCATCAATGTATTTACCTTTTCTATATACCTTTCCGTTTTCATAATAAAAATTCCATTCACCGTAAGCTTTACCCTTTTTATATTTTCCAACCTGCTTAGTTTCACCACTCGGAAAGTAAACCATCCATTCACCTTTGTATTTTCCTTTTTTATAGCGGCCTTCGATATATAATTCTCCATTGGGATAATACATTTTAGATTTGCCGGCTTTTACACCATTCCGGTACCTACTTCTTTCTTTTACAGTTCCATTTTTATGATATGTCAAATATTTTCCTTTGATTTCGCCGTTCTTATAGTTAAACTCTTTTTCAAGTGTTCCATCTTTATAATAAGTACGATAAAACCCATTCAACTCACCATTTTTATATATCATTTTCTTTTTAATGGTTCCGTTTTCGTGGTACAAGCGATAGACCCCTTCAAATATCCCGTTTTTAACAGTACTTTCAATTTTAGGATTCCCATTTTTATAATAGTAATTTGAAACGCCATCTACCTCACCATTTGAATATTCAATTTTAAAATTCAGATTCCCATTTTCAAAAAAGGCCTTGCTCAATCCATCAAACTTACCGTTTTTGTATGTAGATTGCTCCATTATATTTCCATTCTGGTAATAATTCGTAAGGGTTCCGTTTAACGAATCGAGCAACCACTCCCCCTCTTGTTTTATCGTTTCGTTGGCATAATACACCGCAAACGAACCATCTTTTTGCCCATTTTTATAGTTTACAATTTCATTGATATTACCAAGCTGGTCGTAAAGTGTCCAGGTCCCGTGTGGTAAGTTGTTTTTATAAGAACCAATCTGATTAACAGCTCCACTCGGATAAAAATATTTAAATGAACCACTTTTTACGGTTTGTCCGTTTATAATTTTTAACTCAGAGATGGATTTCGGTGTTATATAATCATCATAAAAAACAGTATCTTGTATAACCTGCGAGTTCGCAGACAAGACTAAAAAGAATAAGACTAAAAAGAATAACGGTTTCATAAATAGTATTTTATATGTAGTTTAATCTCTTTTATAATCAATTATAACACCCTCTAAGTCTTTATTGGGCGAATAATCCAGCACTCCTGTAATGGTATATTCTCCTTTGGCCATATCCCCTGGCAATAATAGTTCAATTGTTTTTTTGACCCCTGGCACAATGGTAAAATTTACCGGTTCCATTGTTTTTTCCTCAGCTGTTAAAAGGTTAGAAATAATGAGATATACTTTAGCATTTAATATTTTATCGCCGGTATTTTTAATATCAACACCCAGTTTTACATCGTCTTCAATAAATCTAAAATTTGAAATTTCAGCTGCTTCATTTTGATACGAAGCGGGTGCCTGCAACACATAAACACCTATTGCCGGATTAACAGTAACACCAGCTTTCGTATTCTTGTCGGCTGCTATGATTGTATTTTGTTCTGCTACTTCCTGAATAAAAAGCATCCCCCAGCGCGAAGCATTACCTTCGGGACCACCCGGCACACGGAGGGTTACACTAATTTTTCGACTTTCGTTGGCTTGTAACTCAAAAAAGTTAGGCGTTACGGTTACCCAATCGTTTAATGTTTTACGTGTTGTGCCGGCATCTAAATAATCCATATTGCCAACACTATCAACTACAAAATCATTTAATGTAACGGTATAACTTTTCTTTGTGTCGGCATGATTTACAATGTTCACCATCATTTGTCCATTTTGCCCCGGCTCCATCTCGAAATCGAGGCGGGTTGGAGCCACCTCAAATTTTTGTGCCCACAACATCTGCATTAAGCTCATTAACACGATAAGTAAAACTGTTTTCTTCATTTGTTTAAATTTTATAATTCGATTAACTATCTTATTGTCTCGAGAAATTAATTTTCCTTTTATTCTCTGAAACTTCAAATTCGACATTTACTTTTGCTTTGTCAATAAAATTGACCATAACATTGTTGTTTTTTATTTTAAATTTTGAACCAAAAATGTTATTCATAGATACAGCATAGCTGTTATTCATTGGAACATAGATTGTAAAGTTTCCATTTCGATCGGTTAGCCCTGCATAGGTACGACCGTTTTCAGCAGTAGCAGAAATTCGGATATTTGCAATATCAACACCACCCATTGATGAAAACTGTGTACGCATTAATTCAATAGAACCATGAATAGCAGCAGCTCGTGCAAATCCAATTTGTATTTCGGTATCATCAAGTACAATTATTTGATTATTGGTATGATTAAAGTTGTAATAACCACCCAGATCTTTTAATGGTAGAATTTGCATGCTATAACTTCCGTTAGGAATGTTTTGAAAAACAACGAAACCATTCATTCCAGATACTAAAGTTACAGGTCGCATTTTTTCCTCTCCATTTAAATTTTCAGGATACAATACAACTTTTACCCCAGCTAGTACTTCTTCATCTTCATTGTAATACTCATTACCATTTGTATCTTTAAACAATAAAACTTTAACATCACTTTCTTCGTTTTTTTCAGCATTCATGTTAAAATACTTCGCAATTTTTCCTTCTACCCGCCCATTGTATTCTGTTAAATTTGTTTCGGCATTTAATGAGCCACTCATCGAAAGATTTATATTTTTGGGTAACCATACATCAAAGGATGCAGATAAGCTTAACTGATCTCGTTGGTATTTTTCATATGAATTATACCCTGCAGAGAACGATACAGCACTTTTGCTATTTATAAATCCCTTTTCCCAGCCCAACTCAACATTTGTTTTCTGGTTTGAATTTAATGAATAGCTTTGATTGGCACCATCGGCAAAATCAAGATCAACAAACAATCTATTCAATCCAGAAAAATCATATCTCATTTGGGTCTTAAAATAATATAAATCAGCAAAAGATTCAGCAGCACCTGTATTTTTAAAACCATATTGTACAACTGAATTTAAACGAAAATAACCAGAAGAATAATTTAACCCAGCAAATACATTATATACATTTTCATTATCTTTTTCATCTTCTCTGTACTGCCTGCTCATTAACGAAATAAGTGTTCCTGCTTTATAACTAAACTTTTTACTTTGTGATAAATGAAAACTATTTTGAATACTGGTACTGCTGTATGCCGAAATATCACCTGAGCTTGCAGTGTATTGCTGAAATCCTGAACTTATATTCATACTTGTTTTCCATGCCGCATCTTTTTGTTTATAATTCCCCGCCATCAAAATACGTGTTGTTATTTTATTTGACGAAGGAGAAGACACTGAGTTCAGATAGTTTTTAGCATCAAATTCAAGTTGTTTATCCAGCAAATATTTCTTCATGCTTATGATATGATTATAGCTGTTTGAAATTCCTGATGTTCTATTATTATCGTACTGATAAACACCTTTATATACTAACATACCATTGTTTATGTAATAGTTAACCTGTTGTTGTATATTGAGTCTTGAATTATCAAATACATCTTTCTCATTAATGGCAATACCACTCTCTGTAGAAATTTTTTTCCCATTAAACAGATAACCTACCATCACTCCATAGTTGTGATCAAGGTATGATCCGTTTCCGAATACCTGAAGTTGGTTGTTATCATTTAATTGAAATCGCTTATCAATAAATAAACTGTTATTTTTGAATAAAGAAGATGAAAGTCCTTGACCGGAACGACCAATTCCTACATTTAGATAATCTGTTTGATAACGAATATCAAGCTGTTCATTGATTGAGTTTCCTTTTATCAAGTTACTAAGCGATGGAGCAGAAAGATTGTAATGTATATTGCCTTTACCTTTGCTAACTTTACCTTGGGCGTTTATCGAAATTTCAGGGTCAAATGAATTAATATTCGTTCGCGAAGACAATTGTACTTTGTTAGATGGTAATTTTTGCCCATCGTTATTTTTATCGTAAGTGCTGTTATATTTTTTAAGAATATACTCTTCGCTTATGCTAAGGTTATTATTGAATAAACGTGTAAAAATCACAGCGCGGTCAAATTTTTCTTTATAATATCGTTTATGAATAGAAATCGGCAACGAAATATTTTGTATTTCTCCCGGTTTGATCTGCAGTATTGTGCTACTGTGTAGGGTGTCATTCTTCAATATTATTTCGGTAGATGTTTGTATCTCAACGTTCAAATTTTCTACTACATTTCCTTTGTTTTCAACATAAAGAGTCACATTCTGGTTTGTCTGTCCGGGATAAAAAATATCTGTACCTTCAGAAAAAGCAATTTTTATCTGATGTACAATCTCAGATTCGTAAGTACATTCAAATACATCACCATCTATAAGAGCTGTTACTTTTTCGATAAGTGAAACAGGTCTTTTAGACGGAGAAACACGAACCGGAATATTTTTTGAAGCACCAGCATCAAGCGAAATAGTAGTCGGTATTGTTGTTAACATTCTACTTCCTTCCGGAATGTTAACTTTTACATCAAACGTACTTTTTTCATTGCTTTCATTGGTAATACGCAATACATTAAAAAAGAAAGCACCTTCATCAACTGTTTGATGAGGCTTTACCCATCTTACTGATGTTCCTGCAACAGAACCCCCGGCAAGAGCCGTTGTGAAGATGAGTAATAAAATGCTTTTTTTAATGTATTGTAACATGTCAGTTTTGATATGATGTGATTTGTAAATGGAAATTCAATTAACATGCCATATTTTGCAATCTCCTGTCTACCTGCAACATATAAACATCAAACAACACAAATGCAAAATAATCCTCTTCGTTAATGAAGAGTACTTTTTGTTGTTCAGTCACGAAATGCAGAAATAACTGTTGTTTCAGGCAATATGCTTCGTTTTTTACATTACCTTCAAAAATGAAGAGCACAAATCTTTAATATTTAGGGTTAAATATAAAAAGCCGACAGAATATCTATCGACTTTTACATTAACTTAAATTATATTGTATTTCAACTTTAAAATATTTTACAATACTTCAGTTGCGATGAACTCTACTTCTGTGTTGTAAACACCT
>JAGYOI010000112.1 GCA_018399395.1 Prolixibacteraceae bacterium | reverse complement strand
TATGCGATGTTTCAACCAAGGCACGGTAATCTTCAATACTGCCGTCGGAATTGGGGTACTGAACAATGACCCCAAATATTTGCTCGTTAAACCCAAAATTCCTGAAGTCACCAACTTCGAGTTTTATGCCCAATGGTTCAGCACGTGTTACAAGCACATCAAGTGTTTGGGGCCAAATTTTTTCATCTACAATTAACACATTAGCACCACTTTTCTTTTGTGTGCGGCTACGGGTGTTGAACATCATAATCATGGCCTCGGCAGAGGCCGTTGCCTCATCGAGCAACGAAGCGTTAGCCAGTGGCATTCCGGTAAAATCGCATACTGCTGTTTGAAAGTTGAGTAAGGCCTCAAGCCGTCCTTGAGAAATTTCGGCCTGGTAAGGGGTGTACGATGTATACCAAACCGGGTTTTCGAGCACATTGCGTAATATTACTGCCGGGGTAATGGTATCGTAATAACCCATACCAATGTAGGTGTTGAATACCTTGTTCATTTGAGCCAGATCGTGAATGCGCCGGTAATACTGTCGCTCGGTAAGGCCTGGCCCCATTTTCAGGGGCTCTTTTAAGCGAATATTATCAGGAACCGTTTGGTCAATTAATTCATCCATTGATTGTACACCAATGGTTTTCAACATTTCATCAATCTCGTGAGAACGAGGGCCAATGTGGCGCCAGCCAAATTTATCGTTTTTAATCACGGCAGTAATATTTTAACAATTCAACATGAATCTCACCCGATAAAAAAAAGGAGAGAGTAATGCCACAAAGTTACATTAAATGGAAGAAAAAAAGATGATTTGTGTTTGGACTGGCAAACGCTTTTAGCATGTTTCAATTTAAAAGTGCTAAATTTGTATTATGCGCTTACAAGAAAATGAAATAGAAATAATAAAATCTGCGGCAAAATCACATTTTGGAGAGAATGTGAGGGTTAGTCTTTTTGGTTCGCGTACTCAGGATGAGAGGCGTGGCGGTGATATTGATTTATTTGTAAGCACACCAGAAGAAGAAAAACTCAAAACTCGAAATAAAGTTGATTTTATTACTGACTTAGTTTTGAAAATCGGCGACCAGAGAATTGACGTCGTACTTGACAGACCATCCATTCGAAACTCTGATTTTTACCAAACCATTCGAAAAAACGCTATACAATTATGACTAAAAATGAACTTACAAACAAACTAAAAGAGACAATTGCTATTTGCGATATCCACCACCAACGAATGCTTTTTGCCTACCAATCAGTTCAAAAAAAGTGTTGAAACATTGTCCGCGATATGGCAACAACTTAAATTGTATGCAAGGAAGAATTTCGGCGTGTAACGTTCTTTGTTTGTATTTTAGAAAAATCCCAGCTCTAATTTCGCTTCTTCGCTCATCATTGATTTATCCCAGGGCGGGTCAAATGTCAACTCTACAAAACAATCATCAACACCTTCTACGCCCATTGCCTTATCATACACTTGTTCAAGTATCATATCGGCTACGGGGCATCCGGGTGCTGTAAGGGTCATTACAATGGTTGCCTTGTTTGTTTCATCCACATCAATGCTGTAGATTAAGCCCAAATCGTAAATATTAACCGGTATCTCAGGGTCGTACACTTCGTGCAGTTCTTCCTTTATCTTATCTATTCTTGAATCAGCCATAACTTCTTTGTTTTATCAAATTGAATTGAACACCAACAACTGAAATAATAAAAGGGATAACAATTAGCTATTGGCTATTTTATTGAATGCAACAGCATAAAGCTTTATTTGTTTAATCATTGCCAGCAAACCATTTGAGCGCGTGGGCGAAAGGTGCTCCTTCAAACCAATTTTATCAACAAAATGAAAATCGGTATTCATTATTGCCTCAGGTGTCTGGTTATTGACAACCCTGAGCATGAGAGCTACAAGGCCTTTAACGATAAGGGCATCGCTATCTCCCTCAAAAGTAATTACACCGTTGTTAAAATCGGCATCAATCCACACCTGCGACTGACAACCACGTATAATCGTCTGTTCGGTTTTTTTATCTTCACTCATGGGTGGTAATTCGTTTCCCATTTCAATCAATTGGGCATACTTGTCCATCCAATCTTCAAATATTGAAAACTCACTGATAATTTCCTGTTGTTTTTCTTCTATGGTCATAATTTCACCGCTTCAAATTAAGACACAAAGGTCTATTATTTTTTTCAAAAAACCGAAAAAAGAAGCACTTATGTGCTCTTCGAAACCTTAAGTTAAAATGAACACGGCAATATATAACTTTTATTTTTGAACGATTCAATATGCAAAAGCTTTGAACCACAACAATCGTTTTTCCGAAAAAAAATTCAATCTTTGTCGGGTCAATTGAAAAAAATGGAGAATCTTAACAAAATAAAACGCTTCTTGCCCGATGGATTTATCTCGGCTATTATCGGGATGATTTTACTGGCTTATTTTGTGCCCGGAATTGGCTCAGAAGGCAGCCGTGTAGAATTACGCAGTATTATTCATTATGCCATAATGGTTTTATTTTTCTTTTACGGGCTACGGTTAAAACCCGATGAACTTACAAGCGGGCTAAAGAACTGGAAGCTTCATATCACAATACAAACACTCACTTTTGTAGTTTTCCCGCTAATCGTCCTTTTATTCTATCCTTTTTTTCAAAGTGGTGAATATTATTCGCTGTGGCTTGCTGTTTTTTTCCTGGCAGCACTACCCTCAACCGTGTCGTCATCGGTTGTGATGGTTTCTATTGCGCGTGGCAATATTCCCGGGGCAATTTTCAACGCGAGCGTATCAGGAATAATCGGCATTGCGATTACCCCGCTCTGGATGAGTATTTTCTTGAGCAGCGCCAACAGCGATTTCAATTTTGCCCAAACACTCACCGATTTACTTTTCCAGATTTTTATACCGGTAACGGCAGGATTGCTCCTGCACCGCTTTTGGGGCAGTTGGGCCATTCGCAACAAGCGCTACCTTAGTATGTTCGACAAAACAGTTATCCTTTCCATTGTATACAACAGTTTCAGCAATTCATTTTTAAACGGCGTTTTCAATTCTATTGAAGAATGGACGCTTATTTTGTTGGGGATTATCGTTGTTGCACTGTTTTTTGTGGTGTTCAATATTGCAAAATGGATATCAACCCGGTTAAATTTCACACGTGAAGAACAAATTACGGTACTTTTTAGTGGTTCAAAAAAATCATTGATCCATGGGTCGGTAATGGCTGCTGTTTTAGTAGGAAGCTCTCCGCTGGGCAGTTTGTTTCTGGTGCCCATTATGATTTATCATGCCTTTCAATTGTTTTATGTAAGTATTATAGCCCGTAAAATGAGCAAAGAAAAACGGTAATGTTTATTCAACTTTCACCGAAAGCTTGTTACCCTGAATAAAAAGCCCTTTAAGGCTCGACATATGATGTAAGCATTGTGGTAATACACCCGACAAATTATTATCGGAAAGATCTATAACAGTGATTCTTTTCAGCGAACACAAAGTTTCAGGAATACTCCCATCCAGGTTATTACCGCTCAGGTCAATTTTTTCAAGATTAACCAAACGCCCAATTGCTGAAGGGATTTCACCCGACAGTCGATTGTTTGCAATGGTAACCATCTTGAGTTCCGATAGCCGGCCAATGTTTGACGGAACAACACCACTAAGAGCATTACCCGATAAACACAAGAAAGCAAGCGACTTCATATTCCCGATATCATGTGGTAATGTTCCTGTCAGATTATTGTCAATCAAGGATATCCCCATCAGCTTCTCCAGTTTAGTTATCGATAATGGTATTGTTCCATTTATATTGTTGTCACTCATTACCAACTCGTTTAAATTTGTCAAATCACCAATATTACCGGGAATTTCGCCTGAAATTTTATTTTTTGCCAGATTTAACTTTATTAACGATTTAAGCTGACAAAAACCAGGGGGTAAAGATCCCCCGATATTATTGTTGTAAAGACAAAGCTCTTCAAGATGTGTTAATGCACTTATGCCGTATGGGATTTCTCCCTGTAAGTTATTAGATGACAGCTCAATGCCCACTACATGGCCATCGCGAACTTTAACCCCGTACCAGGTAGAAGGCGTATATGTTTTGAACCAATCCTGATTATTTTTCCAGTTACTTCCACCTGTTGCATCATAAAATTGAGCAAGGGCAACAACCTCCGATGAAGGGATACCGTTAATTTTTGCAAGGTGAAAAGAAGAATTTTCGCCCCTAACACCAAGAACAAAAGTAAGCAAAACGATAATAAACAGTAAGCGGCTCATAGTTTTTAGAGGTTAAAACATCAAATTTAGCTACTAAAAAGTTCTTGTATGTTAAATATACACATTTTTGACGAATAGCTGAAAAAAACTGACAAACTGCCAATTAGCTATGACAAAAGAAGGCCTTAGGCTACATTAAAGGTGCAAACAAACGGGCAAAAGAAGAAGCAACTTTCTTATGAAGCGGTCTCTTTTTCCATTTTCTGGCTTTAAGCAGATCAGCATAGCGCAAATCGTTAACAAACTGCCGGGTAAGCATTTCTGTTATTTTTTCATTATAAAATACGGCATTTACTTCAAAATTTGTTTCCAGGCTACGATAATCGAGATTGGCCGAGCCGATGGAACTTAATACGCTATCTGAAATAAGTATTTTGCTGTGTAAGAAACCTTTCGTATAATGATATATTTTCACCCCGGCTTTCATCATTTCGGTTAGATACGACTCCGTACTCCAGCGTGAAATAAACGTATCGGAATATTTAGGAATTAAAATTTTAACATCAATACCACGTAAGGCTGCGGCTTTTAATGCAAACGAAATTTCATCGTTTGGGATAAAATAAGGGCTGGCAATATAAATATGGTCGGTGCTCGAGGTTATAGCACTGAAATAAAACTGGGAAATAGCATGCCAGCCTGAATCGGGGCCGCTTGATATTATTTGCGTAAGGTTATTCCTGTTCTCCTTTTCTTCATGAAAATAAACATCGTTGTAAATACTTTCTTTGGTAACATAATACCAATCGTTCATAAAAATGGCCTGTAAGGCATTGGCAGCATTGCCGTCAATCCGAACGAAGGTATCTCGCCAGTATGTATTTGTCGGATTGTTTTCTATATACTTATCTGAAATATTCAAACCACCCGTGTAGCCAATTTTCCCATCAATAACCACAATTTTCCGGTGATTACGGTAATTAACTTTTGACGAGAGGAGGGGGAAAATCACTTTCTGAAAACTTTTTAGCTGGATGCCACATTCACGGTATTCTCTTTTCTTATGGCGCGGCATGTGGTAACTCCCTACACTGTCGTAAATTACACGTACCTCAACCCCTTCTTTTGCTTTTTCTTTCAGAATATCAAAAATCTCATCGCCAATTCCGCCAAATTTTAAAATATAAAATTCTAAATGAATATGATGCCTGGCTTTTTGAAGGGCTTGCTTTAAATCGGCGAA
>JAGYOI010000111.1 GCA_018399395.1 Prolixibacteraceae bacterium | reverse complement strand
GATTACGGGCAATACGCTCAGAGAACGGTGTACTATCTTCGTATATAGAATTAAACGGGATTATCGTCATTGAATCGGTGCCACCCAGGGCTGCGCTCATGGCTTCGGTTTGTGTGCGGAGCATGTTCACGTATGGATCGTAAACGGTTTTGTTCCAGATTGTGTTTTCACTGTGGATGTTCATAATTGCAGCACAATCACACTCCTCAGAACTACAACCGGGCATAAAGGCCTCAACAATTTGGGCCCAAAGAAAACGGATAGCACGCAGCTTGGCAATTTCCATGAAGTAGTTGGTGCCAACGCCAAGGTTAAATTTAATTTTAGGTGCTACTGTTTTAGCATCCAGCCCGGCTTCTGTCAGCCGTGTAAGATACTCGGCACCTATGGCCAGTGAAAAAGCCATTTCCTGTGCAATTGATGAACCGGCATCGCGGAAAATTTTCCCGTTAACACCAATAGCCGAAAATCCTTTCAGTTGAGCGGTTTCTTCTACCAACGATTTGATTTTGGGCATTACATCAGCATCATAAGCACCGTTGCGGGTTAATGCACCCACAGGGTCGATGTTCACTGATGCTTTAATGTTATTTTC
The DNA here is from genome assembly GCA_018399395.1 of Prolixibacteraceae bacterium. GTDB lineage: Bacteria > Bacteroidota > Bacteroidia > Bacteroidales > Prolixibacteraceae > Roseimarinus. The sequence goes on along the minus strand of JAGYOI010000111.1, from coordinate 4,895 downwards.
GTTTCCGTATTTGTTTGTGATGTATTGTGCCAGGACTTTAGCATTTTCAACGTTATTTGAGCAACAAACAAGGTTTAGCTCAATGGCTTCAAGACACATGTCTTTCAGCAATACCTCCAGGTCAGAAACGGTTAATTTATTACGTCCCTCAACAATGAACCCAAGCGAAGTAACACCACGCTGAAGTATATCGAGTGCCTTTTTGTTGGTTGCTTCAAGGTCGCCTACTTTCAAATCCTGACGGATGAACCAGTCATTTCCCTTGGTTTTCGCACCACGCGAAAATGGAAATTCTCCCGGCACATTGTCCAGATATTTTACCCTCTCCAGATCTTCCTGACGATAGTAAGGCCGTACGTTGAACCCTTCGATGGTTCTCCAAACCAGCGCCTTTTCATAATCCTTCCCCTTTAGGTCGGCCTGGATTTTGGCCTCCCATTCTTCGGTCGAAACCGGGGGGAATGCTTCAATAAGCTTTATATTTTTCTCTGCCATAATGTAACTGTATTTTAAAACGGGGGCAAAGGTAGTTGTTTTAAATGAGTTAAGGGAGAAAAAAAGAGCAGAAAAAATTCAATTTTGCGCTGCACATGCAGCAAACATGAGAATTGTCAGTCAACTTTTTCAATGAAAATTCAAAAACCCGTTTTTTCCCGGTCTTCACCGATTTTATCGGTTACTGCCCTATTCTTTAGAGGCAACCACCCTGAACTTTATTATTTTTGTAAAGGATTAATAAAACTGAAAATTATGGATGCTAAAGTTAAAGCAATTGTATCGCATATCACTCCTGTAGGATGGGTAATCGCACTGGTATTGAACCAAAACCCGCGGGATGAATATTCATCATTCTACATACGTCAAACACTGGGACTGTACATTATAGGTTTCATTTTAAAATTTATCCCCATTGTCGGGTGGCTGTTAAGCATCGTATTATTTGCCTTTTGGCTATTAAGTTTAATTTATGCCATTCAGGGAGAAGCTAAAATTATTCCGTTTGGTGAGTACTTTCAGGATTGGTTCAGGGCATTGTAACGATTATTCATTTTGAACAGGCTTCTTATTGTTCATAATATATTTGTCGCCATTCACAAAAATGAAGTTTTGTTACATTTCAATGAAATGAACAATAATGAAATGTAGAAAAAGCGGGGTGAGTTTGTGGAAGTAGTTCAACAAAAATTAAAATTTATTGAAAATGTAAAAACAAGTTTCGAATTTACGCTTGCATTGTTCGATGCGAATTATTATTTTTACAATGCATTAAAGTGTTATTAGTCACCTCTCTTAAAATAACATCGACCATGAATAGTATAAAAGAAACAAACCGCAAGCGCTTATCTTATCCCGGCTATGCTATAGCCTTCTTTATTATTATAACCACAGTTCAAGTTTCCAACGCACAAACCCTGTTCGATAACATTAAATCGAACCCCATGTTAATGTATGGCGGGTGCGATTTAGTTGAACATAACGACACCACCTATATTGTTGGCGTATCAGCTGTTGAACGTGGCAAAAAGCGGATGTCGGATTTAAGACGGATTGGAATGGTTAAAGCCCAAAAAGAAGTCTCGGTTTATGTAAATGGTGCCGACATAACCTCATCTACACAAATGAGTACTTCTGAAGAAGTAACCGAAGTTAATGGTGAAAAAAAGGTAGTTATTTCCGACTCGTACTTAGAAACCATAAGGGAGGACACAGAAGGTTTTGTGCGCTCGTTAAAACCGCTGGGAACTTGGCTTGAAGAGGATAATTCTGTTTTCTACTATGCAATTTATAAACCCTTAATTCAATAATCATGAACAAGAAATTAGCTCTTTTATTATTTATGTTTACAGGCTTTGTTGTTTATGGGCAAAACCCTGCCGACTTAGCTAAGAACCCTGCCGTACAGGAAACACAAGAGGTTACCACTCAAATTGAAGAATTTCCTGAAGATGTATTGCGTGAAAACATATCGGGAATTCTTTCACGTAAAGGTAAATCATTAGGTGTTATTAATTCCGATGGTTCAATTTACGTAGTTGCAGCAGCTTCTACAGCGCGGCCAAGCAACTTGCCCGGCTTTGTAAATTCACGTAATGTAGCCTATTCAATTGCCGAATTAACTGCAAAAATGAATTTGCTTAGGATGGCCGGAGAACAAATAACCTCAGGTCGCGGATTTGAAATGCTTGAAGATATTATCGAAGGCGAAGACCCGGATGCAAAGTCAAAAGCTACCATGCTGCAAAAAGCTGCAAAAGTGGTCGACAAATCACTCGATAAAGCCTTGTCAGCCCTGGGCGTTTCAGAAGACGAAATTGCCAAGATGAATGAATCAAAGAAGAAAGCTGTTTACGAACAAAATTTCAATCAAACGGTAAAATCATTGGTTGCCGGGATGGTAAAAGGTTGCTCGGTTGTGAAAACTGCCGAAGGTGATGCCGGAAAAGACGATTATCAGGTTGCTGTTTGTATGAAGTATTCACCCGAGTTTCAATCGTTAGCTTCTGTAATAAAAAACAATGCTGCCTATCAAATGCCTGTTTCAAGGGTGAAAAATTCAAAAGACAGGATTAATGCGATGTCAAGCGATGACTTAGTAAAAAGACTGGGTACCTGGGTGACGTTTAACAATGAAGGACAAATGGTAATTTATGGCTTCGGCCAACAGGAAGTACGCTCTACCAGCTCACGCCGCTCAGCTGCATTCAGCAGGGCATACAGCCAGGCAAGGCTGAGGGCTGTAAATAATATAAAAAACTTTGTGGCTGAAGATATTGTGGCTACTGAATCGCTCACCAATATTGAAAAACTGAGAGAATATGACGATGGCACAAACGCTTATTTCTCGCAGCAAAAGTGGCAAAACTCGGTTAAAGCCAAAGAAAGCACATTAAACCTGGCAACAGAGCAAATTCGTCAGTGGAGAGGTGTTCACCCTGTTTCAGGAACAGATGTGGCCGGATATGTTGTTGCATGGACACCCTCGAACGCAGAACAAGCCCGTGATTTACAGGAACAGTTTATTGACTCAAACGATGAAGACGGTAATGGCGGAACCCATACCCAACCACAAAGGCAACAAACAAAGAAAAGTGAATACTCAATTTCTGGTGCCGACGACGACGATATTTAAACGATTGCTTATTTTTATAATATTGTGTTGCCCCGTTTTGGTTGCGGGGCAACCTTATTCTTATCATAAGCATCAAACCCGTTTTCAAATTTCTGAAAACCGGGATGAATACGTAGTGACCTGTTATCCCGAAACAGAAAATCTAAGCTCGCGAGCACTGGCGGCACTTGAAAAAAGACTCAGGATGCAAGCCATTGATTTAACCGGAACTTATCAGTTATACCTAAATTTTGCAAAACAGAATAAATTGAAGGGCGATTATTTTCAGCTCTTTGTTGATTATACTTCTTTCCATTTCCAGGCCAATGTTGAAATGTTTCAATCATCAGGGTGGGAAATCACCAATAACATTCGGCAGGTTACATTTAGGTGCAAGAAAAAAGATTTCACCATTGATGTAACACAATATCCTTATTCGTTAGAAATTGATGACTTATTACTGGCGCATTACCGGCGCCACAAAACCCAGGCATCAGCACAAATGTTGTATAACCATTCATCGTTTACATCAACACATTATTTAATGCTTTTACATGATTTTCTCTCGGGAAGAATAAACCTGAATGATGAACTAAACAGTTTACAGGCCGTTTACCCTGGTTCACGTACAGAAATTTCAGTTTACAACGATAACGATTCGCTTTTATTTAATCTTGCCGATGATATTGAGCTTTCGTTAAAAGATAAACTACAAGTACCTTTAAAACAGCTCCTGTATATCGAACTCACATCATCGGGGCGGCTTACTGATAAAAACTATTTTTACCAACAATATATCGAGTTGCTAAACCCCCAAAATTCAACATGGGAAAATTTAATTCATTTTTGTGGCCGGCATTCATCAATAGCACCTGAAATACCTACTTTGTTTGACATTATTGGTGCATACGCGGGCGGAATCAGCCCTTACACTGTTCCTTTGTCAACAAGCAATGCACTATACACTGAAGCTGAAAAACAATTTTCACTAAACAATCCCGATTCAGCACTGGTGCTCCTAAAACAATCAGTCAACTATGAAGGTGTAAGCGCACAAAACATGAACCTTACCGGGGCAACATTTCGTTTGCTCGAAAAGCCAAAAATGGCATTGCCATATCTTATTATGGGTTTCATGCTCAATCCCGAACAACAATTCTTAATTGGCAATATGCTATTATGCCTCAATGAAATACAATATCCGCATATCAATAATTTGATAGCATTTGTTAGCGAAAACTATACCATCGACCAATGGAGTAAAAATCAAATTGAATCAATTAACAAGTAAAACCCTTTTTTATGATGTACAAAAAAACAACCACTATTATTCTGGCATTTATAGCTACAATATTTGCCCTTTCACTTTATGCACAAGATGAGGAGCCGAGTGCATTAATCCCGGGGGATGATGAGAAAAAGGTTATAGCTACAGGCTATGGCGAAACCATGGAATCAGCACTCGAAAATGCACTCAGGAACGCGGTAGAAGAAGCCGCCGGAGCATTCATGAGCAGTACAACAATTGTTGAGAATGATGAGATTATTAAAGACGAAGTTTTAAGCCTGAGCCATGGCTTTATAAAAGAATACCGGAAATTGGCCGAAAGTAAGGAATTAGGTGAATTTAAAACGGTAGTGGCTGCACTGGGAACCGAAAAACAAATACTCAAAACACTGGAAGCAAAAGGTATAAAAGTAGATTACAACGCCGCATCGGTTTTTGAACAATACCAGGCCTGGGACAGGATGAAAAATGATGAACTTGCCCTGGCCAAAAGCCTGT
>JAGYOI010000110.1 GCA_018399395.1 Prolixibacteraceae bacterium | reverse complement strand
TGATACATTTTGCGTTTTTCAAAACAAAACACCAATCAAAGCCTTTTTCCATTATTTTTGCAACATGATTAGTGAATGCAATATCGAAGATATATATGAATCATGTACGCCTATAATCGATGTTCGCTCTCCGGGCGAATATGAAAAAGGTCATATACCCCGGGCTGTAAATATCCCCCTTTTTACAAACGATGAACGTGCCCACGTTGGCACGGTATACAAACAACAATCGAAAGAAGAGGCCGTAGAGCTGGGTTACAAATACGTTACCCCTAAACTACAATGGTTTATCAACGAAAGTTTGAAGGTTGCCCCAAACCGTGAAGTTATCGTTCATTGCTGGCGCGGTGGCATGCGCAGCCATTCTTTTGCCCAACATTTGTCTGAAAACGGCTTTTCCAGTGTGCAAGTTATAAAAGGCGGCTATAAATCTTACCGGCACTTCGTGCTCAATTCTTTCAAAAAAGATTTTCGTCTACAAATACTGGGCGGATATACCGGTAGTGGCAAAACATACATCTTGCAGGAACTAAAAAAATTGGGGGAACAGGTGGTTGACCTCGAAAAACTGGCCAAACATAAAGGTTCGGCTTTTGGCGGAATAAACCAGCCACAGCAACCTACGGTTGAGCAATTCGAAAACGACCTGCATGAACAATGGCTAAAACTCGACCACAGCAAACCAATATGGCTCGAAGATGAAAGCCACAACATCGGTTCTGATAAAATTCCGATGCCCCTTTATTTACAAATGCGTAACTCGAACCTCTTTTTCCTTAACATCTCAAAAGAAGAACGTGCCAAACATCTTGTACTTGAATACGGAAAATGTGATCGAAAATTACTGACCGAATCGATACACCGCATTGCCAAACGCCTGGGGTACGAAAATGAAAAAAAAGCCATTGATATGCTTGAACAAGATAAGCTTTTTGATGTTGCTATGATCACATTACATTATTACGATAAAAGTTACCTGAAAGGTATGTCGGCCAGAAGTAAAGAAATGGTTTATACCATAAAGCTTGACAATATTAACCACAAAAAAAATGCTGAAAAAATAATAGGATACCTTAAAAAAAATGGATACAATTAAACTAACAAAATATAGTCATGGCGCTGGTTGTGGCTGTAAAATTTCACCAAAAGTACTGAGTACAATCCTTGAAACACAAAGCGAACCAAACATCGATGCCAAATTATTGGTTGGTAACGACAGTCGTGACGATGCTGCAGTTTACGATCTGGGCAACGGCACTGCCGTTATAAGTACTACCGATTTTTTTATGCCCATTGTTGACGACCCGTTTATGTTTGGGAAAATTTCGGCGGCCAATGCCATAAGCGATGTGTATGCCATGGGCGGGAAACCACTTATGGGCATTGCTATATTGGGATGGCCGGTTAACAAAATACCTGCCGAAGTCGCGCAACAAGTACTCGAAGGCGGTCGTGCAGCATGCAAAGAGGCCGGCATAGCCTTAGCCGGCGGCCACAGTATCGACAGCCCTGAACCCATATTTGGGCTGGCCGTTACCGGTCAAGTTGACATAGACAAAATAAAACAGAACGATACCGCAACAGCCGGCTGTCAGCTTTTACTTACCAAGCCACTTGGGGTTGGTATTTTCACTACAGCCCAGAAACAGCAAAAATTAAAGCCCGAACACGAGCAAGTTGCACCACGGTGGATGTCGAAACTGAATAATGTAGGCCAAAAACTGGCCGAATGCAAAGCTGTAAAAGCCATGACCGATGTTACAGGTTTCGGACTGCTTGGGCACCTTACCGAAATGTGCGAAGGCAGTAAGCTTTCGGCAAACATTAACTTCGATAAAATACCACAAATTGATGATGTTGAACTATACATAGAGCAAAACTGCATACCTGGTGGCACCCACCGTAACTGGGAAAGCTATGGGCATAATGTTGTTCTCGGCAATGAAAATCAAAAAGCCATTTTGTGTGACCCGCAAACCAGTGGCGGTCTTCTTATTGCTGTTGATAAAGATGGATTACATGACGTGCAAAAGATACTTATTGAAAACGATATTGAAACAGAGCCATTCGGCGAACTGGTTTCCCCTAACGAACAATTAATCCATGTTTTTTAATTCTGAACATTTTCTCCCATGACACAAGCAATCATAACCATTATAATTTTTCTAGCTATTGGATTTTATACTTTTTACGGGTATCTGAAATCACTCAGAATCTCAATGCAAACACTTTTATTAATCTATGGTGTTTCATTTGCCACGATGATTACAGGCTTCATCTTAATGTGGCAACGACAGGTTGAAAATTATTCAATTGCTTCACAGCCAATCAATATTTTCATAAGCTTATCGTTAACAGTTTTTCTTGCACTGTTATTTTCAACCGTTATCTACTTTATTGCTGATATTATTCGCTTTTTCAGATGGGGTTTAAGGTCATTAATTAGAAGAAAAATAACCCAGTTTGTTTCGCATTCAAAAGCCAGTGGTTTTATAGCCTTTTCGTTTAGTGCCCTCCTTTTAATACTCATCATGTACGGAACCATTTGGGGTTTTTCGAATTACAAAACCCACACGGTTCAATTTCAACATGAAAATATTCCTGAAGCATTCGATGGTTTCAAAATTGTTCAAATATCCGATATGCACCTTGGGACTTTTGGCAGCATAAAGCAAGTTGAAAAAGGATTAAAACTGGTAAAAAAGCAACAAGCCGATTTAATCGTTTTTACTGGCGACATGGTAAACAACATTTCAACAGAAGCTACACCTTATGTTGATGTTTTGAAAAACATTACTGCACCATTTGGGAAATATGCGATCCTTGGAAATCATGACTACGCCCATTATGCCGGAGATTTAACAGAACTGGAAATGCAAACCGACACTGAAAACCTTCGTAAGATAATTAAACAAATGGGGTTCGAAATGCTTGAAAATGAGCACGAGGTTATTCACAAAAGCAACGATTCAATAATACTTGCCGGTGTTGAAAACTGGGGCATTGCACCTTTTCCGCAATATGGCGATTTAGATAAAGCCCTCAAAGGTTTAAAGAATAACAATTTTGTGGTGTTATTATCGCACGACCCTTCGCACTGGGATAAACAGGTATTACAGCACCCTGTTGATATTGCACTTACACTCAGCGGTCACACCCACGGCATGCAGTTTGGCATTGAACTTGGCGGATATAAATGGAGCCCGGTGCAATACCGCTATGGTAAATGGGCCGGGCTCTATCAGCATAATAAGAAATTCTTGTATGTTAACCGTGGTTTCGGGGGCATAGGATTTCCGGGACGCGTGGGCATACGCCCCGAAATAACGGTTATTGAGTTAAAATCTAAAAATTAAGTGCTTTCTTCAGGTTTTTGTACCCGCTCTTACTGACTTTCAGTTTTGTATGGTCATTTTTAAGGATCACAATGTGCGTTTCCTTTTCATATTGTTGAATCTCGTTAATTTCTTCAACTTTAACGATATAAGACCTGTGAATCCGCACGAATTCCGAAGGGTTCAGGTTAGTTTCAAAAAACTTCATGGTTTTTTGTTTAATATATCGTTTATCTTTCGTGTAAATCATCACATAATCATCGAGCGACTCTAAGTAACGAATTTCTTCTACCGGGATGATATGAATTTTACTTTTATCCTTCACCACTACCCTCTCGATATAATCCGATTCCGGTTCTTCAGTTAATTTGTCGATGGGTGTTTCTTCCGTTTTATTACCTTTTATCTTTTCGATAGCACGGTCGATTGCCTCAAGCAACCGTGCTTTTGAAAAGGGTTTCAGCAAATAATCGATGGCATGTTGATCAAAAGCCTTTATGGCATACTGGTTAAAAGCCGTTGTAAAAATAATTTCAGGACGAAAATCATCCAACAACTCAATCATTTCAAATCCGGTAAGTTTGGGCATTTGAACATCGAGCAAAACTAAGTCGGGCTTTTGTTCATTTATAGCTTTTAACCCATCGAAACCATTTTCACACTCGTCAATTATTTCAACCTGTTCGTGACCTTCCAAATAATTCTTCACTAAATTTCGAGCTAACGACTCATCTTCAATAATTATAGTCCTGATTTTTTTACTCATGACATTTTTTTGTTTTGTGGTATTTCCAAAGTTACGGTAAATATATTGTTTTCATCGCTAATCTTCAACAGGGTTACATCGCCATAAACCAATCCCAATCGTTTTCTGATATTATACAATCCTATTCCCTCCCCTTTTTTCACGTGTGCTTCAGGATCGTAATTATTTGAAACAATGAACAATAGTTTATCTTTTTCCTTGAAAATTTTTGTTTTAATTTCAACAAAGCTTGTTGTTTCGTAAACTCCGTATTTTATGGCATTTTCGTAAATTGGCTGCAATATCATGTTTGGTATCAGGCATTGTTTACAATCGTTAACATCAAATTTCACCTGCAATTTATCGCCAAAGCGTACCTTTTCTATTTCAAGGTATAGTTTAATATGATCAACCTCCTGTTCAACTGTAACCAGTTCATTTTGTTTGTGTTTTAAGGAATAGCGAAGAAATGATGATAATTTTATGACCATTTCCTGAGCCTTTTCCGGTTCGGTTACCGTAAGAAATGAGACCGAGTTTAAACTGTTAAACAAAAAATGCGGGTTAATTTGGGATTTCAGCTCGTTAAGCTGTGTTGTTGTTATCAACTCTTTAAGCCGGGCTTCTTCCTTTGATTTTTCTTTCAAACGGTCGTAATAAAAGAATGTATAGTAAAAAACCAAGATCAATATATAGATGAGAGCCCCTAAACCAGCTTTCCCTGGCAATATTCTTCTAAAATGCACTTTGATCTTATCAGCATCAAAAAGCAAAATATCAATTTGGTTGGTAATCCACATCCAAAATGACACCAGAAATAACATAGCCACCAGATGATACAGCACGATGTAAAGTTGACTGCGATTTTCATTCACGCCACCAACAACCACATACCAGATACCCAGCCCCAATATTCCCATCACAAAATTTGAAATCACCACATCAACCAATGTAACGGCAATATCCAGATCATAAATTGTTCGTTCAAAGTAATACTGGATCACCGATATGATGATCCAGAATACAATATACCAGATAAGAAGTACAGGATTTTTAAAAAAAGGATGCTTCATTGGTCTGATTTTTAGTGAGCCTTATCGTAATTACGCACTTCTGTTCCTCCGAAAATGCATACACCGGTAATCACAATTGTTTTTGCAGGGTTTGGAGAATAAGAAGGGTCTTTTACCCGCAAGTCGCTGTATCCGCCAAAAATGGTTGTCACTTTATTGAGCACCGTCCAATCGTTTGGCACCTTAATAACATGACCACCAAACATGGTGGTGACTTCGATAGTACAACCATCATGTGCAATTTCACTTTTCCGTAAATCAACTTCGGCACCTCCAAAAATTGCAGTACTACGACCACCTTTTAAATTAGATGAAACGACATTGATTTCACGGCCTCCAAACACGACAAACTCGTCAAAAAAATCATTATCAACTT
>JAGYOI010000011.1 GCA_018399395.1 Prolixibacteraceae bacterium | reverse complement strand
TTTATATTAAAACAAAAAAGAAACTATAAATAAATACAAACTCTTATAAGTTATGGCAAAAGAAAAGAAGTTTATTGTATGCGATGGAAACTACGCTGCTGCTTACATGAGCTACATGTTTAGCGAGGCAGCCTGTATCTATCCTATTACGCCTTCATCAACAATGGCCGAATATGTTGATGAATGGGCTGCAAACGGCAAAACAAATATGTTTGGCCGCCCGGTACGTCTGGCCGAATTACAAAGTGAAGGTGGCGCGTCAGGTGCTGTTCACGGTGCATTGCAAAGTGGAACACTTACATCAACTTACACAGCATCGCAAGGTCTGTTGTTGATGATTCCTAACATGTACAAAATTGCCGGTGAATTACTTCCCACTGTATTCCACGTTAGTGCACGTGCACTGGCAGCTCACGCCCTTTCAATTTTTGGCGACCACAGCGACGTATATTCTACACGTCAAACAGGTTTTGCATTGTTGGCTTCAGGCTCAGTACAAGAAGAAATGGACCTAGCTGGTGTAGCACATCTTGCTACCATTAAATCAAGGATTCCTTTCCTTGCTTTCTTCGATGGGTTCCGTACTTCACATGAGCTTCAGAAAATTGAAGCCATGGATGTTGAGGACATGAAACCGCTGGTTGACACGGATGCACTGAACGAATTCCGTCAGCGCGCACTCAATCCCGAGCACCCGGTAACCCGTGGTACTGCTCAAAACCCCGACATCTTCTTCCAGGCTAAAGAGGCTGTAAACAAATTCTACGAAGATGTTCCGGAAATTGTTGAAGACTACATGAAGAAAATCAGCGAAATAACCGGCCGTAAATACGATTTGTTCGATTACTACGGAGCCAAAGATGCTGAGAACATTGTAGTGGCTATGGGTTCGGTTACCGATACTATTAAAGAAACCATTGATTACTTAACAGCCAAAGGCGAAAAAGTAGGTTTAATTGCTGTTCACCTGTTCCGTCCGTTTTCTACAGAACACTTGATGAAGGCATTACCTGCTACCACCAAGCGCATTGCTGTGCTCGACCGCTCAAAAGAGCCGGGATCGGTAGGCGAACCACTTTACCTTGATATACGTAACTCAATTGGTGAAGCCCTTGAAGCCGGAAAAGCTCCGTTTAAAGAATGGCCTGTTATTGTTGGTGGTCGTTATGGTCTGGGTTCAAAAGACACAACGCCTTCACAAATCATCGCGGTTTTCAAAAACCTCGAAATGAAAGAGCCTAAAAATAAATTCACCTTAGGTATTGTTGACGATGTTACCTTTACATCGCTACCATTGATCGACGAAATCAAAGTATCACCCGAAGACCTGGTAGAAGCCAAATTCTACGGTTTAGGTTCCGACGGTACGGTAGGTGCCAATAAAAACTCAATTAAAATTATTGGTGAAGCAACTGATAAATTCTGCCAGGGATATTTCGAATACGACTCGAAAAAATCAGGCGGTTTTACGTGTTCACACCTTCGTTTTGGCGACAGCCCGATCCGCTCAACTTACATGGTAACAACACCCGACTTTGTTGCTTGCCACGTTCCGGCCTACATCAACTCATACGATGTACTGAAAGGTTTGAAAAAAGGCGGAAGCTTCCTGCTAAATACTATTTGGGATGAAGAACAAACCAAGAAACGCCTGCCGGCCAAAATGAAAAAATACATGGCCGAAAACGACATTAATTTCTACACCATTAAAGCTACAGAGCTGGCTGAAGAAATTGGCCTTGGGAACCGTACCAACACCATCCTGCAAAGTGCATTCTTCAAAATTACCGAAGTAATACCTTACGAAATGGCTGTTGACCAAATGAAGAAATTCATTGTGAAGTCGTACGGTAATAAAGGTGAGCAAATTGTAAACATGAACTATGCTGCCGTTGATGCAGGTGGTAAAAATGTAAACAAAATTGAAGTACCTGCCGAATGGGCATCAATTGATACCGATACAAAAGAAGATAAAGGCGAACGTCCGGAATTTATTAAAAACGTTGTTGACGTTATCAACGCTCAAAACGGAAACAGCCTTCCGGTTTCAACATTTGTCGACCGCGAAGACGGTACTTTCCCTGCTGGTACAACTGCTTACGAAAAACGTGGTATAGCTATCAACGTACCCGAATGGCAGGCTGAAAACTGTATTCAATGTAACCAGTGTGCATACGTTTGTCCGCACGCTGCAATCCGTCCGTTCCTTCTTACCGAAGAAGAAGCGAACAATGCACCTGCCGGTACAGAGGTAATTGATGCCAAACCTGCAAAACAGTTTGAAGGGCTGAAATTCAGAATTCAGGTTTCACCGCTCGACTGTACTGGTTGTGGTAACTGTGCTGACGTTTGTCCATCAAAAGAAAAATCACTGGTAATGAAAACGCTCGACTCGCAAATGGAAGAAGTTGAACGTTACGACCATATGGACAAGAATGTTGGCTACAAAGAAGTTGTTGATAAATTTAAAACGGTTAAAAACTCACAATTTGCACAGCCATTGTTCGAATTTTCTGGTGCTTGTGCCGGTTGTGGAGAAACACCATATATTAAAACCATCACTCAACTTTACGGTGAACAAATGATGGTTGCCAACGCAACAGGATGTTCTTCAATTTACGGTGGTTCTGCTCCTTCAACTCCATATTGCGCACATAAGAAAAGCGGTAACGGGGTAGCATGGGCTAATTCACTGTTCGAAGACAATGCCGAGTACGGTTTCGGTATGGCCGAAGGTATCAGCGCACAACGTGCACGCATCGAAATGGTAATGAATGATGCCATGAACAATGGTGCAAGTGATGCTGAAAAAGAAGCTTACGCCGAGTGGCTTGAAAATAAAGATACCATCGAGGGTTCAAAAGCTGCTACTAAAAAAGTATTAAAGGCAGTTGAAGGCTCAAAACACGAAGCCGCGAAAATTATAAACGAACTGAAACAGTACCTGGTTAAAAAATCTGTTTGGGTATTTGGTGGCGACGGATGGGCTTACGACATTGGCTTTGGTGGTTTAGACCACGTTATTGCCAGCGGCGAAGACATCAATATCCTGGTTATGGACACCGAGGTATACTCGAATACCGGTGGACAGTCGTCAAAATCGACTCCTACTGGTGCAGTAGCTAAATTTGCAGCATCGGGTAAGAAAATCCGCAAGAAAGACCTTGGAGCTATGGCCATGACCTACGGTTATGTATACGTTGCCCAGGTTGCCATGGGTGCTAACAATGCTCAGTATTTTAAAGCACTCAAAGAAGCTGAGGAATACCCCGGGCCATCAATCATTATTGCTTATTCTCCATGTATCAACCACGGTTTACGCTCAGGAATGGGTAAAACGCAGGAAGAAGAGAAAAAAGCTGTTCAATGTGGTTACTGGCACCTATTCAGGTACAACCCACTAATGGAAGCACAAGGGAAGAACCCGTTTATGCTTGACAGCAAAGAACCTAAGTGGGATGAATTCCAAGACTTCCTGAAAAGTGAGGTTCGTTATACTTCACTGATGAAAGCATTCCCTGGTGAAGCTAAAGAACTTTTCAAAGCAGCACAGGACAATGCTGAATGGCGTTATAAGTTTTACAAGCGCCAAAGCGAACAGGAATGGTAGAATAATAACCGTTTAAACGGTTTCGATACAACAAAAAAGGGGCAGTCTATATTAGGCTGCCTCTTTTTTTTATTTCAAAGTCTGTTACTCAGCTTAAATACTTAAATGTATTTTTCGAGATTATTTTGATTGTATAATTAATTTCAATATTTTGTCAACAGAAATAGAGTACCATATAATTAGTTCTATGATATGTGAACATTGTAAATGATACACTCCGAACAGAAAAATGCCTATCAACAATTTTCCCCTGCCTAATAAAAAAGCATTAAATAAACCTTTTTTAATTCATCATCTATGAAAAAAATCAACAGAAAAACATTTATCCGGACGACCATTGCAGGTTCTTTGGGGTTATCAGTGCTTCCTCTTCTAAAAGCATGTAAAACAAGTGAGAATGATACCATCCGAATTGGTATAATCGGATTGGGGCGTCAATCTGTTCACTTGACGAATGGATTTCAGCGGATACCAGGGGTGAAAATTGTAGCTGGTTCTGATGTTTACGGCATAAAGCGGCAACGCTTTGAAATAAACATGAAGAAAATTCATGAGAACAATGATCAAACAGTTGAAGTTAAGACTTACCATAACTATAAGGATTTGCTTGAGCGTAAAGATATTGATGCAGTAGTTATAGCTACACCTGACCACTGGCATGCCATTCAGACCATTGATGCCTGTAAGGCAGGAAAAGACATCTATCTTGAAAAACCTGTTACCTTCACAATACACGAAGGCATAAAAATATGCGAAGCAGTACGAGAAAACAATATTATTCTCGCTGTAGGCAGCCAGCAACGTTCCGACCCGAATTTCCAGCATGCAAGACGAATGGTACAGGAAGGTAAACTGGGGCAACTGTCAAAAATAAATGCTTATGTGGGAGCGTCTCCAACCCCATACGATTTACCCGAAGAGCAAATACCTTCAGACCTTGACTGGGACAAATGGTTAGGTCCAAATCCATTCATTCATTATAACTCAGGTTTAAATCCGCCTATCAGCCTCGACCCGGTTGAGAACGAATCATTCTGGGCAAAATGGCGTTATTTCGAAGGCATAGGCGGTGGATTCCTTTGTGACTGGGGTGCGCACAATTTCGACCAGGCTCAGTGGGCTTTGGGTATGGACAACAGCGGACCGGTTAGAGTTATACCTGCCGGCCACAATGATCAGGATTATATTTCGTATGTATATGAAAATGGTGTAATAGTAGCCAACGAGGAATTTGGTAAAGGTTTTGGTGTTAAGTATCAGGGTAGCGATGGTTGGATTGAAGTTACACGCAGCGGATTTGAAGCTTCTGATCCTTCGCTGATGCCCGGAGCCGTTGATAAGGATGACTCGGCTGCTTATGAAACAGCATCAGGACATTTGGGTAATTTCATTGAATCGTTGCGTACACGCAAGGATCCTATTGCTCCTGTTGAAGCAGGTCATCGCTCAGCAACTCTTGGCAATTTGGGAATTATCGCCACCAATCTTGATCGTCCTTTAGATTGGGATCCTGTCAATCAAAAATTCGTGAACGATTCGGCTGCAAATTCTCAATTGCATCGTGATTATCGTGAAGGATACCATCTTTAGATAGTTTAAAATAGATAAAAATATAAAAGATGAATAATACTTATATCAGGTTTCGTGGTTGGGTTACGGCATTTTTTGCTGTAATTCTTTTATTTTCACAGTGCACCCTTGCCGAAAAAAAGCAGGAAGACAATTCTCCAGAACCTACATTGGATGGTAAAAAGGTACTTTTTGTACATGGGGGCTGGGAAGGCCACGACCCTGAACCGACAAGGGATTTGTTTGTCCCGTGGATGCGATCCGAAGGAGCTCAGGTAATTGTTTCCGATTCATTAGGTGTTTACACCAATGAAGAGCTTATGGATACGCTTGACCTCGTTGTTCAAATCTGGACTATGGGCAAAATTTCAAAAGAGCAGGAAGAGGGCTTGTTAAAAGCAATAAAGCGTGGTGTAGGACTGGCCGGCTGGCACGGTGGTATTGGCGATTCGTTTCGCAATAATGTTAAATATCAGTTCATGGTTGGAGGCCAATGGGTGGCGCATCCTGGCGGAGTAATTGATTACGAAGTTAATGTTATTGATCACAACGACCCTGTGACAAAAGGCATGGAAGATTTCGCGATGAATTCAGAACAATATTACATGCACGTTGACCCCAATGTAAATGTTCTTGCAACCACTCAGTTCAGTGGTGAACATGCTAATTGGATAGAAGGTTGCACAATGCCTGTTGTATGGAAAAAATACTTCGGTAAGGGGCGTGTATTTTACTCATCGCTCGGGCATGTTATTAAAGATTTTGATGGTAAAGAAGTACTCGAAATTCAGAAAAGAGGTATCCGTTGGGCTTCCGAAAGTAAATATCATTCGTTTGAAGAATGGATAAATCCTAAATATTAATTAGTACTTTAATTAGCTATTGAAGTAAATTGCATTAAAAAGAATGCCTAATTATTGCCTATCCATTTTGTTCTAAACCTGAGTTATATATTGAACGTAAAAACTATATAGCTTCTTAGAAAAATACTTCCGTTTTGATGTTATCGGGCGAAAGACCTTTTTCTTCCAGTATTTCTGTAGCTTCGTCAACCATGGCCGAGTTTCCACATAAATAGTAGAGGGCTTTTTTGTTAATATCGTTTTCTTTTAAATAATCGGTTACCCTGCCTTTATAGCCTGTGCCGTTCTCTTTCGACGATGAGCACAGAACGAAGCGTTCAGGTGTGTAATCTTCTTTATTATATGCTTCGTATTTGTAGCGTACCCCATGCAGCATGGTGTAATCCAGTTCGGGATTTGAAAGAATAATACTGCGGAAAGGCGAAATGCCTGTTCCTGTTGCAACAAAAAAAACGTGTTGTTTATTTTTGACAACCTCATCGTGAAGAATAAAGTAACCAAAAGGTCCGCTAATTTGTACTTTCGTTCCTACTTTCAGATATTTTAATTCGTGCGAAAGTTCACCCGGGTTAACTTCTTTTATCAGCAATTCGATATAGTCATCATTCTCGCTGCTGTAAATTGAATATTGCCTTGCTTTTCGTTCGTCGGGAATACTTAAAACAAGGTATTGCCCGGCTTTAAAGTCGAAGCCATTGCGTTCGATGCGCAGGATGTATGTTGACTCGGTAAGATTTTTGATGGATAAAACTTTACTCTGTATTTTTTTATTTTGCATAATCAAACGTTTAATAATATTGAACATTAGGTGAAGAATAACACGAAAGCGACTTTGAAGTTTAATGAAATCTGAAACAGGTTACAATTTGTTAATACAATTTGTCAGGATTTCCTCAGATCCGGGGCCATTGTTAAAGAGTAAGTCAATGATACTCAGGTTGGGCTGGAAGTCAAATCTTTCATCGAAGGTTTGAGTGTATTTAACCGGGTTAAATGAAGGATCGTATTGTTGATACGGTTTTTTAGGGGTGATTATATTACGGTAATCTGCACCTTCAAATTTTTTTTCAAATGTCGAAGTATACTTTGGCTCTTGATTCAATTCAATATGTTCGGATATAATTCGATGCAGTTTGTGGTTGAAGTCGATTAAGAATTTCTCCTTTTTTTCGTATAGCGGAATAAAATCATCAGCAAAAAACTCAAAAAAAGGAGAGGAGTTATAGGCTGAAAAAATCGATCTCCAATGGTTTTTTTGCCATTCTGTGGCGAAGTCTATCCGAACATCTTTAGTTTGGGTTTTTTTGCCACTTTCTTTTACAACGGGAATTGTGAGGTTTAAAGGCCCATTGGCCCCCAAAATCCGACAACGGTTACGATAAGTTTGTTTACTATAGCTGTCGAACTGCTCAATATAAATATCATCATAAAGTAAAAATTTAGAATAATACTGAACAGGGGCCAAATAGGCTGTATTCACGATTGCTCGTTGGGTCATGCTTTACTGATGTACAATTTTAAAAAGTCGTTTGAAACGAATATTTTTCGGAAAACTCTCATCTTTATCCATCGACATCCAAATGATTGATGCCCTGCCAACAATGTGATCTTCAGGTACGAAACCCCAGTACCGCGAGTCGGCCGACTTATGCCGGTTGTCACCCATCATCCAGTAGTAGTTCATTTTGAACGTGTATTCTGTAGCCGGTTCATTGTTTATGTATATCGTACTGTCTTTAACTTCAATGTCATTTTTTTCATACACATTGATAACTCTTTCGTATAAAGGAAGATTGTCAAGTGTAAGTTCAATGGTTGCGCCTTTTTCGGGCATATACAAGGGGCCAAGATTATCAACATTCCACTGGTATTTCTCGTTATGCGGAAATATATTCTTGTCGTAATTATCTTTTGGCATCACAAACTTTTTAACCGAAACAACACTTTTCAGGCTTTTAAACTGTTCCACCTGTTTTTCGGTAAGCGGGAACATGTAACGCCCGCCTGAGAATATTTCCCGGTCAGCTTTTGCTACATCAAATTTATCGAGTACGCGTTGGTTAAGAATTGAACCATCGGTAGTGATGATGTAATTATACTGAACGCCTGGGAATTCTTCTTGTTTTTTGCCGTTAATGTAAGCCTGCCCGTCAATTATTTCAAGGCTGTCGCCACCAACCGCAATGCATCGTTTAATATAGTTTTCTTTTTTGTCGACAGGGCGTGAGTATATAGGGCCAAAAGTGCGTTTGTCGGTCAAAACCCTTTTCCGTCCGTACATTCTAACTAAATCGTAATAGTTTTGACTTGGGTAATTTATAGCCACAGTATCGCCTTCGGGGAAGTTAAAAACAACAATATCATTGTTCTGAACTTCGGTAAATCCTTCCAGCCTTCTGTATGGCTTTTGTATCCATTCGAGGTACGATTTAACCTTATGGTTGGTTAAAGGCATAGACTGATGAACAAATGGGAATGAAAGCGGTGTGTTAGGTAGTTTTGGACCATATGCCACTTTACTTACAAATAAATAATCGCCTACCATCATCGATTTTTCCATCGAAGAAGTAGGAATAACATAGGCTTCGAAGAAAAACAATCTTATAAATGATGCAGCTATAACTGCAAAAATAATAGCATCAACCCATTCAACCATTTTGGTTTGTTTGCCATTGGGTGGATTTTTCTTTTTCCAGAATGCCCAGTGTACTTTTTTGGTGATATAAATATCGAAAATAACAGCTAAGCCAATCAGAAACCAGTAATTCCCCAACCATATAACCCATAATAGGTATAGCAGTCCCCAAAAAGCAAACTTGATCCATTTGTTAATTGTAATGTTCTTCATCTTTTATTTAATAAGTTGAATTAATCTTCAAGGTTTAGCATCTCTTTCATTGACAGGATGCCTTTGTTTTTAGCTGTATATTCAGCGGCAATAACGGCTCCTAAAGCAAATCCTTTACGCGATTTTGCACTATGCGTAATTTCAATGTAATCAACATCCGAATCGTACTTTATGGTGTGAATACCAGGTACATCACCTTCGCGTTCTGAAATGATGCCGAGCTCGTTTTTATTATTACTTGAGTGGTTTACCCATTTTGACAATTGGTCATATTCGTGAATAATATCATCGGCCAATGAAATGGCTGTTCCACTGGGGGCATCAAGTTTTTTCGTGTGATGAACTTCAGTCATTTCAACGTTGTACTGATCGAATGGTTTCATCATGCGGGCAAGTTTACGGTTAAAATCGAAAAATAAGTTTACCCCTAAACTGAAATTAGATGCATAAAAGAAAGCACTGTCTTTTTCTTTACAATATTGAGTTACTTCGTCCCATTTTTCAAGCCATCCTGTTGTTCCACTCACAACCGGGACACCGGCATCAAAGCAGGTTTTGTAGTTGTTTATTGCAGCTTTTGGTATGGTGAATTCTATTGCTACATCAATATCTTTAAGGTTTTCGGCATTTAAATCGTCGGGATTGTCAATGTCAATGATGAGTTCAATTTTATGTCCTCTGTCTTTGGCTATTGTTTCAATTTCCTGGCCCATACGGCCATATCCTATAAGTGCTATATTCATATATTTTTGTTTTAAAAATTACAAATGCAAAGATAGTATAATCATCTTATCAGCAATAAACAAATATCTTTGAAGGTATATGTAACGATGCTTTTGAGTTAAACGAAATCAACTTACATTTGTAATAGATTATATAACCATAAGTTGTTAATGTTGTTAGATTATTACATTTTTAATGTTTAAAAGTGTTAATTTTAATGCTTTCTTTTTTGAATGGCTTCAAATTCGTGTGAACCATTAAAAATTGTAACTTATAACACAAATTCAAATTAAGAATCCGAAATTGTGAGCAATAATAAATTTAATAAAAATTCAGGAGATAATCAGGGTAGTGACGCAAGCTTGCGAAATCAATTATTCGCTGAAGCAAAATCAATAGCGCAGTTTGGTTATTGGTATTATTCGCTTACATCCCGAACATTTTTCTTCTCTGATGAAGTGTTCAATTTTCTTGATATCGAGAAATATCCTGACAGGGAATTTATCCGTTTTGAAGACTTTAAAGAACAACTTGATGATAGTGATCGTGATAGGATTTTTGGCATAAGAGATGAAATATTTGACGGAAGAATTACTTCCATAAACGAAATTGTACATCTGTACAGCCAGGATCATAGTAGTAAGTATATTGAATTTCGGGGAAGAGTTATTAATGAGAACGGTGATGTTTATGTTGTCGGTACTGCACTCGATATAACTGATTCATATTTTAAAAGCGTGGTGCAGGAGGAAAAGAAAAAATTATACGAAAATTTATACGAAAAACTAACTGATATATTTATTGTATTCAAGCCTGTTTATAACGAAGGAAATGATATTTTTGATTTTAAGTTTGTTGAGGTAAATAATGCTTTTCTTAATAAGTTTGATGTCAGAAAGAGTGAGGTTCTAAATTCCAATTTAAATAATCAACGCAATTTTTCTGGAAAACTGTCTTCGCTTTTAAAAATATCTTGTATAACCGGTGAACCTCAGCAAGATCGTTTATTTATCTCTGAGCTTGATACATTTTATGACGTGCTGATTTATTTGCCAACGCCCGATACCGTAGCAACGGTATGGCGTGATGTATCATTACTGGTTGATGCTGATAATTCGGTGCGTGAGAGTGAAATAAAATACCGTGAATTGTTCCTGCGTACTAACGATGCTGTTTTTATGGTTGAGAGTGCCACAGGGAAAATTCTGGATGTGAATACTGCCGGCATAAATATGACCGGGCAATCAAAAAGCGATTTAACCGGCTCAACGATTTATGATATTATTAATGACAGTGAGACCTTTATTGAAACAATAAAAAGCAAGCAATTTGTTGGTGAGTTTCAAATAAAAATGATACGTAAAGATCATTCACTTTTTCCGGGTGAAGCTTCATGTTCGTTTTTCAATTGGGGAGGAAGCAAGGTATATGTTTTATCTGTCCGGAATATAGAAAAACGGATAAAAGAGAATGCTCAGATCGTTGATAGTGAAAAAAGATTATCAAAACTTTTTGAGAATTTTAATACAGCAGTCCTTATTATTTCAAACAATACGATAGTTAAGTATAATAAAAAAGCTGTAAGCTTATTTGGCATCTCAGAAACAAGCTTAAAGGGGAAAGCGCTATGGGAGCTTTCACCTGAAAGGCAGTCTGGAAATGTTGAGTCAAGAATCAAAATTGCCGAACAACTGCATTTAGCATTTAAGAATAAAGAAGTAGAAGTTGAGTGGCTTTTTTTATACGACAAGAAGCATGTTTTTACATCAAATATGAAGCTTTCTACTTTTAAATTTAAAGATGAACAGTACATCATAGCTTCAATTTGGGATGTTAGCTCCCATAAACGGCTTGAACATGAATTGATTTCTAACGAGCGGCGGTGGCGGAAGTCGTTAAAAACAAGCAATATTGGTGTTTGGGATTGGAATATTGTAACCAACGAGGTTTATTATTCTGATGAGTGGAAAAGAATGATTGGATTTGAACCAGATGAAATTTCAAACCACTTTGATGAATTTGAAAAACGTATTCATAAAGACGATATAACTTATGTTTTTAATCAGATAGAGGCTTATGTTGAGAAGAAAGTTCCTGTATTTGATGTGACTTTCAGACTGATGTGTAAAAACGGGAGTTATAAGTGGATTAATGCTACCGGCGAAATATATGCATACACCAAAGACGGAACACCTCAAAAGTTTGTTGGTACGCATATTGATATTACCCGCTACAAAGTACAGGAACAGAAATACATCAAACAAACCAATCGATATGTAGAAGCGGCTAAAGAAGCGAAATTGGGAGTATGGGAGCTTAATCTGAAAAGTATGGTTGTTAATGCACCCGATGAAACTTTAGAACTTTTTGGGTTTTCCCCTCAGCAAACAATAACATTAAAAAGTATCGAAAGCCTGGTTCACCCTGAAGATTACCACCTTTTTGTATCTCAGTTTTTTGAAGACGAAGGAAGAGAACCCGTAAAGTCGAGTGTTTTCAGGATAATTGATAAAAATACAATTCGTTTTATATCGTCATATGTTTATCCGGAATACGATATGCAGCAACGAAATATTGGTTTCCGGGGGGTGTTTCAGGATGTAACTTCATACAAACAACAAGAACTGCATTTTAAAAACGAATTGATGCTGAATAAGCAACTCATGAAAAATACTTCACAAGCAATGCTTGTATACCAGGATGGTGAGATTGTTTACGTTAATGAGAATAGTACAAAATTGCTTGGGTATAGTTTAGATGAGATAAAAAAAGAGCGTAATACCCTGCTCGATATGGTGACCCACGAAGATAAGGAAGTTGTTGATGCTATTTATAATAATGTTGTGAACAAGAATATCCGGAAAGAAGTAATTGATGTTCGTATTCAAACTAAAAATAAAAGGGTGAAATGGGTAGAATTGCTATTTACTACAATTAATTATAATGATCATAAAGCCCTGATGATCCTTCTTACTGATATTAATAAAAGAAAACTAAACGAGATAAAACTATCGGAGAGTGAAGTTATTGGCAGAGAAACCATAGAGAATAACCCGTTTGCAATTGCATATACTAATTCTGATTTAAACCTGATAAGTGCCAATAAGCGGTTTTATGAAATGGCAGATGTGAAATTATACGCATCAACAGATAATTATTCTTTGTCGAATATCTTTTATGACAATGACATTGATGAAATTAAGTCTGCATTAGCAAAACTTAAAACCGGACAGATCAATATTTATACGCTTGACTGTTTGCTGAAGAACAACACTAATATAAAATTATATATTGAAGCAATTCAAGCCGATTTTGGACAAACGGATAGTTATATTTTTTATTTTGAGGATGTTGATATTTTTAAGAAACAAATTGAACGTCTTTCTGACCAGAATTTTATTTATAAAAATGCAGTAAATTATTCTAAAGCAGGACTAGTGTTGTTTAATCAAAAAGGAGAATCTTTACTTTACAATACTGCATTTACTCATCTTTTTGAGGTTGATGAAGATTCTACGATATTGTTTAACGATTTATCAATTATATACAATAATAAGGTGTTAAAATATACCGATATAATAAATGATGAATTTAAAAATATCTCATTCAATCAAAAATTGTTGCCCAATAGGGTTTTATTTCACGAAATTCAAAAAATTGATCTAATTTCGTCAGAAGGTATATTATTAGTAGTAAGAGATATTACTGAAAACTACAAACAAAATGTTTTAACAAACAAAAAGCTAAGCCAATATTTATCAATCTTTGATAAATCTCCATTGGGAATTGCCATCCTAAATCAAAAGAGGAAGATTGTAATGTGTAATAAGGCTTATACCCAAACCTTCAAAAAAGCACAAGATCAATTGTTAAACACTAAAATTGACAAGCACGTAAAGACAGAATATATTAGCGATATTATTTCAAGCATCGATGAATTGTTCTCGGGCATTAAAAATTACGTGAGCGATGTATATGCTGTTCCTGCTAACAACACAGCGGATGATGAAGTTTTTATAAGTTCATATTATGCAAAATATGCTGATGAATATGGGGATGTGAATCATATAATTCAGATTATTAACGATGTTACAGCTGATATAAAAAAGTTTAACAGCGATGTTGAAAAAGAACAGGATAGATTGCTAAGTAACTTTGCCCATAATTTTGCAGAAAAAGCACACCGACATTTATCTGTTATACATTCAGGTGTTTCTTATATTTCAACATTGACAGAAAACAACAACGAAGCATATGTTTTTAGTAATATAATGCAGTCGCTTTCGGTATTAAACTACGAAGATTCAAAACTGAGGGCATTCAAAGAACCGCCCCGGCTAATGGAATGTGAAATTGATTTGTCTTCAATCATTGATGATATTATTAACGATGCATTAAAGACAACTAAAGTTAATGCAGAAAGGATGTATTCATCCGAAAATTATCATATTTTGGCCAATCCCGTTCATATGCGAATTGTTTTTCAGAATCTGATTAATAATGCTATTGAAGCCTCACCTGAAGGAGCAAACATAAAGATCGATTCAAAAATTGTTTATTTTGATAAACAAACAAAAATTGATGATATGGAGCTCCAGAAGGGTAAATACTTGCGGGTTTGGTTATCAGACGAAGGGGAGGGGATAACGAAAGAGAACTATAAAACGATTTTTAAACCCTTTTTCACAACACGTGAGCCATGGAGCCATACCGGGTTGGGGCTTACTATTGCTAAACAATTGGTGGTTAATTATAAGGGTGAAATATTGATTAAGCCCAACGGTAACAAAGGAACAATTGTTAGTGTATATTTACCCGTTGTTGAAGATGAGTATGCCGATTCTTTACCAAAGCCCGATGAGTTCCATATGTCGGGTTTTAATGCGAATGTGTTAATTGTGAACAATGAAGACGTTGTGCGGACGGTGATGGTGGAGTTATTAAAAAAACTGGGTTATAACGTTATTGGTTTTGAAAATTTAAACAACGCTTTGCAGTTTTATAAAAATAATATATCGGGTGTAGAGGTTGTTATTTTAGATGAAAATTTAGAAGATGGGAGGAATTGTCATGCTCTTTTTTCATTATTTAAGCAGATGAATAGTGATGTGAATATTGCAACAC
>JAGYOI010000109.1 GCA_018399395.1 Prolixibacteraceae bacterium | reverse complement strand
TCTATCGAATTTTAAACCTGGTATAACTTCATCTGTTTCATCTTCATCGAGTTCTATTAGCAAGGGTTGTTGAATGGGTTCTTTTTGCGCTTCCCAGCCCATAAAAGCGATTAAATCGGAACTTGATTCAATTAATGCAGCTTTGTTGTTTTTAATCATCGCATTGCAACCGGCAGAATATTCATCGGTTGTACGTCCCGGATAGGCAAACACATCGCGGTTATATGAATTGGCAATATCGGAGGTGACCAATGCCCCTCCTTTGGCTGCCGATTCAACCACGATAGTACAATCGGCCAAACCGGCAATGATACGGTTTCGACGCAGGAAATTACCCGGGTCGATCCTGTGGTTCGAAGGAAAATCAGATAGCAAACCACCATTTTCATGAACAATTTCCCGCGCAATTTTTGCATGTTCAGCCGGGTACATCTTGTCAAGGCCATGCCCTACAACACCAAGCGTGTGCAAGCCCGATTTTATGGCCGACTTGTGCGCGCTAACATCAATACCAAAAGCCAGACCGCTAACCACTAGTGCCTTCACCCCTTGGGCTGCCAGTCCTGATATTAATTCCTGAGTACGTTCGCGCCCATATTCGGTAGCTTTACGGGTTCCTACAACACTGATAATTCGCGAACTATCGAGGTTTACATCGCCTTTCATATACATCATTACCGGCGAATCGACACACTGGGCCAAACGGCGCGGGTAATTTTTATCGAGATAAAAGAAAGTTTTTAACCTGTGCTTCTCAACAAATTTGATTTCGGCCTCAGCCCTTTTAAGAACTTCATCACGGTTATTAACGACAATATTTAACAACGCTGACCCAATACCGGGGATTTCCTTAAATTGCTTTTTCGACGATTCGAAAACGGCTTCGAGGCTGCCCATGTAGGCAACCAGCCGGCGTGCATTAACCGAACCAATTCCGTTAAAAAGCGACAGTGCTATTTGGTAAATCAGAGGGGACGACATTTATAAGCGGTTTTAGGGTTTATTTTTTATTTTCTTCGAGTATCTTATTTAAAACATGTACTACTTGTTCAATTTCATTTTTCTTCAATATTGAAACAGAAATTGGAGGATAATCGGCAATGCCATATTTCGATTGCACCGACAGGGTGAGTGTTTTTTTCAGGCCCAAGATACTTTGCTTAACCTGAAACCCTACCAAATGATGCAGCTCCATCTCTATCGACTGATAGTTTCGAACTGTGCTCGATACCGAGTAAAAATTGACTTGCAAATAACGTTCAGTGACCAGCATTTCGAAAAACGAGGGCTTAATTTTATGAAACAGGATAAAATAACCAACTGCAATTAGAATAGTGGCAATTAACTCGTAGGTTTTATTGGTAGCAACAAACAAAAATGCCAGACCGAGAAATACAATTCCACTCAAAATAAACAGGATAAAAAAAATTCCCGAGCGACCTTTATTGTTCAACTGAAAAATGAAATTTATGTTTTCTTTCGGATTCATATGTCAATTATATTCCGGTGCGTTACAAATATTTATATTTTTGAAATCATAAAAATAATCGAAAAATGGAGATTCCACAATTTAAAAACGACATACGCGTAACAAACCGGCTTGAAAAAGAGTTGGGAAGCATTATTGAAAAATATCCTGAAGGAAAGGTTTATGTAGTGGTTGACGAGCACACCCGCGGGTTTTGTCTGCCCGAATTGCAGCAGTACGATTTTTTTAAAAGCATACAAGTATTGGAACTAAAAAGTGGCGAAGACCATAAAAACCTTGAATCGGTAGTAGCGGTTTGGAACTTCCTGGAAGAAAACGGTGCCGACCGCAAATCGTTGCTCATTAACCTGGGCGGTGGCATGCTGAGCGACCTGTGTGGCTTTGCAGCATCGTGCTTTAAACGCGGGTTGCATTTTGTGAACATTCCCACTACCCTTTTATCGCAAGTTGATGCCTCGGTGGGCGGAAAAACCGGCATCAACTTTAACGGGCTCAAAAATGAGATTGGTGTGTTTAACCAACCGCAAACGGTTATTATTGCCAGCCGCTTCCTTAAAACGCTTGACAAGGCCAATTTTCTGTCGGGCTATGCCGAAATGCTCAAACACGGGCTTATTCACAGCAAAGCGCATTGGGACGAGTGCCTGGCCTTTGATACCGAAAACATTGATTACGAAACCCTCAACGGCATGATTGCCCGCTCGGTTGCCATTAAAGAACATTTTGTGGTAAACGACCCCACCGAGCAAAACATCCGCAAGGCATTGAACCTGGGGCACACTGTTGGACACGCCTTCGAGAGTATGGCCCTGCACCAGGGGCGCCCAATTTTACATGGCCATGCCGTGGCTTACGGAATTATTGTTGAACTATATTTATCGGCCAAAAAAGTGGGGCTGCCAATGGAACAGGTAGAACAAATCTCCCAATGGATAATTGACACTTACGGTCCATTTAGTATCGCGAAAAGCGACTACGAAGCCCTTTACCTTAAAATGACCAAAGACAAAAAGAACGAAGCCGGCCGCATTAATTTCACGTTGATACCCGAAATTGGTAAAGTTGAAATCAACGTGAATTGTGAAAAAGAACTGATTATTGAAGCATTGGACTATTACAGTGGAATGACCAAATAAAGTTTTGTAACTTTGTGAAAAAAGTATTTGATATGAACGAGATTATTTTTGTAGTAAACGAATCAGACGAAGGTGGCTACGAAGCTCAAGCATTAGGTCACTCAATTTTTACAGAAGCCGATTCGGTAGAAGAATTAAAGGATAATATCAGGGAAGCAATCCAGTGTCACTTTGATGAAAATGCGCCAAAGCTTGTACGCTTGCATTTCATTAAAGAAGAAATTTTTGCAGCATAAAATTTGACCGGATATGAAAAAAGTCCCTCGAAACTTATCAGGCGAACAATTCATTAAGTTACTTGCAAAACTTGGTTATTCAAAAAACAGACAGGTAGGAAGCCATGCCCGTTTGATTACGGACAAAAATGGCAAACATAGCATTACAATACCCATGCACAATCCATTAAAAATTGGCACCCTGTCAAAAATTATTAATGATATTGCCATACACCACAAAATGACCAAAGAAGAAGTACTAGAATATCTCTTTTAGACTTGTTTATTTAAATAATTGACCAGCTAAAGTTTTGTAACTTTGAGGAAAAATAATATGCAATACACCATACAACCCACAACAAAATCGCTTACAGGCGAAATCACTTTACCCACATCAAAAAGCATCAGCAACCGGGTGCTTGTTATCAATGCGCTGGCATACAGTCCGTTTCCGGTGCAAAACCTGAGCAATAGCGACGATACCAGCGTAATGGAACAGGTACTCAACTCGAACACCGACAAGTTCGACATTGGCCATGCCGGAACAGCCATGCGTTTTCTCACTGCATTTTTGTCGAAAATTGTTGGTAAATGGGAAATTACCGGCAGCGAGCGCATGCAGCAGCGCCCCATCAAAATACTTGTTGATGCGCTGAACAAGCTGGGTGCCAAAATCAAATATATCAACAACCCGGGGTATCCGCCCCTGCACATTTGGGGCTCGAATCTCAAAGGCGGCAAACTGGAGCTCGATGGCAGCATCAGCAGCCAGTACATTTCGGCCCTGCTGATGATAGCCCCCACCATTGAAGGCGGGCTGGAACTTACGCTTACCAACCGCATCACTTCGGCTTCGTACATAGAACTTACACTGAAGCTGATGGCACAGTTTGGCATCGAATACAAATGGGAAGGCAATGTGATTACCATTAAAGAACAAAATTATAAACCCATCCCTTATACCGTTGAGGCCGACTGGAGCGGTGCTTCGTACTGGTACCAACTGGCCGTGCTGGCCGATGAAGCCGACCTTGTACTCAACGGGCTGCAACTCGATAGCCCTCAGGGCGACTGCAGCCAGGCAAAGTGGTTCGAAGATTTTGGTATTGTTTCAAAGCAGGAAGGCAATTCGGTACGAATAACGAAAAAGAAAGTTTCACTGCCCGAGAACTATGTGCAAAATTTTGTAGAGAACCCCGACATAGCCCAAACTTTTGCCGTAATGTGCGTGTGCAAGGGTATCCCGTTTCATTTTAGCGGCCTCGAAACCCTCAAAATAAAAGAAACCGACCGCATACACGCGCTCATTACCGAACTGGGGAAAATGGGGGCAGAACTTACCGAACCTGCCCACGGCGAATTGGCATGGAATGGTAACATCGATGAAACAATGTTCGCGAGCCAAGTTGAAATTGACACTTACCACGACCACCGCATGGCACTGGCTTTTGCCCCGGCAGCACTAATAAATAAACACATAAAAATTAACGACCCTTTAGTTGTTACAAAATCATACCCCGGGTTTTGGGGCGATTTAAAAAGTGTCGGTTTTAAAGTAGCTCAAAAAGAAAAAGAATAATGGAAACGGTAATTCTTTTCGGGGTTTTTGAAGCCATTGCAGTAGCCGGTTTATTGGTACTAAAAAGAAAGAAGACGGTTTCCGATTATATCCTGATGGGGTTTTTCCTTCTCAATGGATTAAACATCTTCCTCAGTTTTCTCGAAATCTATAATCGCAATAACGGATTTCCATATCCGGCCTTTATTTTGGTCTCAAGCCCGTTTTTGCTCCTTCACGGTCCGGCTTTATGGTTATATGTAAAATCTCTAACCAGCCAATTCTTTTCGTTCAAAACCAAATATTTGATTCACCTGTTACCGTTTTTAATAATGGTTGCAAATCTCGCCATTACATTTTATCCGCTCCCAACGAATGAGCGAATTGAAATTTTTATGTCCGAGTCGTTTAAAAATAAAATCGACTACCCTATCTTCATTGTAATGATGACACTCTCTGTTTTTGGCTATTTTACATGGAGTGTCCGACTTATTCAAAAATATAACCGCAGAATTCGAAACTATTTTTCACATACAGAAAATTACGATTTGCAATGGCTGAAAATTGTAATGATCCTGTCGGCAATAACATATACCGCTATTTATGGTGCATTTTTCGTTGATCTATTCCGGCCGCTTGCTTCGTTTGCCATCATGCATAAAATCAGCTTTATGTTAGGTGCTGTTTATATTATTGTTCTTGGTTTTTTCGGTCACCGGCAAGGCAATGTGTTTTCTGACAAGCACATAACTGTAAACTTAAAACAAAACAAGACCATTAACAATGAAATGCCTACGCTTGACAATAAGGACAACGAATTCATCCAAAAACTTTTAAAATTTATGGATGAAGTGAAACCGCACCTTTATCAGGACATTAATCTGGCCACCCTGGCCAAACAGCTTAATGTGCCGCCTGAATATTTATCGCGGATTCTTAACACGCAACTTAAAAAAACTTTTTATAATCATTCTTATATTAATCTATATATTTGAATTAATATTAAAAGATATTAATCAATTGCAAAAAATTGATAGCAAGACAGGGGGTAAATGATAATGGAGTCCGGAATGTTTATTGGAATGTTAGCTTTTCTGTTGGGATTAATAATGGGTTTACCAATTGTTTGGGTTTTTTTGGGA
>JAGYOI010000108.1 GCA_018399395.1 Prolixibacteraceae bacterium | reverse complement strand
CCCAAAATATTTGTTCATATCGATAGTGGTGAATGGCTTATAAAATTTAAAGCAACTACAGATCCTGTTGATGTTGGGGAGACAGAGTTCGAATATTCAAAGCTTGCCCGCGAATGTGGTATTTATATGCCGCAAACTCAATTGTTTGAAGATAAGTATTTTGGTGTGAGACGTTTTGATCGTACTAATGATGGGAAGGTTCATACAATTAGCGCTGCAGGTTTGGTTCATGCCGACTATCGTATGCCCTCGCTTGATTATTCAACGTTATTGAAAGTTTGCTTGCACCTTACTAAAAATATGGAAGAAGTATATGCTTTGTTCAAACTTATGATGTTTAATATAATTATTTCAAACCGGGATGATCATGCTAAAAATTTTTCTTTTCAATATGTTAATAATCAATGGAAATTGGCACCAGCTTACGATTTGTTGCCATCGACAGGGTTTAACGGATTTCATACAACCACTATAAATGGACAGGGGGAACCTTCAAGAAATGATATAACGAAGGTTGTAAAAGATACTGGAATTAATATGTCAAAAGCCAATATGCTCATAGAAGAAGTTATTGAAACCTGTAAACAGAATAATAAACTAAACTATATGCCAAAATAAAGGAGCTATTTCTTCTCAACCTTCTCAAAATTAGGTATGTCCCTCCAATGCCATTTGTCTAAAATGGTGCCTTCTTCTGTGAGTAGCAGTCCCGGATTTGAGCGTATCATCGTTTTCAACGTTATTTCATCACAGAAGAAAAACTCGTATGGCGGGTTGTGTTCTTCTTTAAATGTTTCAATTTGTTCAGGCGTTGATGCCGTTAAGCAAATAAAGTTCATGCCTTCGTCAATTGCCTTTTGTGCAAATTCGTTAATTCGATTTTGCTTGCGGGTTTTGGCTTCTTCAAGATTATACGAAGCCAGCATAAACGTGTAATTCGGGTCGTCCAGGTAAAAATCTTTTACATCTTCACCATACGAGTTTTCAATGGTGAAATCGTGAATAGGCGCTCGATACCCTTCTTCAACCAATACCGATTCTGATGAGACATATTCCCATTTAATGGTATCCTGCCAGGGGTAATTGTCTTCATTAAACTTTTTCTCTTTTCCGGTTTCCTTATTTCGATATATAAATTCCGTTTCATAAACATCAACCGGGGCATTTTCGGGTATTTCCATGCCTTCTTGTATGTTGTTGCCAACTTTATAGGGCCTGAAATCGAGTATCGGCAAATGATTGTATGAGTAATACTGTATAAATAAAAATGCCAGCATAATAGCTGCAAAGTAACCATTCTGAAAACTCTTGTTGTAGCGGTTTCTGTAGTTGTAACGTTGAATAAAAACAAAAACAGCAATCAAGGTTATGATGATGTTTTTATAAAAAGTTTCCCAGTTGGTGAGAATAATAGCATCGCCGAAGCACCCGCAATCTGTAACCGGGTTCTCTATGGCAATCCACAAGGTAAGTGGTGTAAAAAATGCCATGAATATTAGTGCCAGCCACGAGCTGATTTTCATTCGGTAATTGACAATGAGGGCTGCACCAATACCAAATTCGGCAATCGCCTGTAAAACGGATAATGAGAATGCCAGCGAATTTGCCCATCCGGTGCCAAAAGCTGTAAAGTAATCAACAATTTTGTAGGTGGTGCCTAATGGGTCAACTCCTTTTACAAATCCTGAAAAAACAAATGTTAAACCTAATATAATCCGGGCTGCATCGCGTAAAAACTTCATAGTAGAAAATATCTAAATCGTGTGTTATTCGTCGCCAAACTCAATTTTTATCATGGCAAAAACAGCATAGTTTATCATGTCGAGATAGTTGGCATCAATCCCCTCCGATGCAACCGTTTTGCCTGAATTGTCTTCAATTTGTTTGGTGCGTTTTAGTTTCATTAAAATAAGGTCGGTATACGAGCTGATGCGCATGTTGCGCCAGGCTTCACCATAATCGTGGTTTTTGCGCAGCATCAGTTCTTTGGCTGTTTTTAAATTTTGTAAATATCTTTCGATGGTTTCTTCTTTTGAAAGGTCTTCACTTTCCGAAGGCCCTAGTTCAAGCTGGATTAAGCCCATGGAGCAGTAATTGATAATTCCGATAAACTCTGAGCGGATATCGTCATCAACCTGTTGTGCCCCTTTTTCTTCGATGCTCCTTATGCGTTGGGCCTTTATGTATATCTGGTCGGTCATTGAGCTGGGGCGCAATATGCGCCAGGCAATACCGTAGTCGGTCATTTTTTTTGCAAAAACACCGCGGCATATTTCAATAACCTTATCGTATTGTAGGCTTGTTTTGTCCATTCATGTTTAATTTCAGTCAATAAAAATAGAAAAAATTAAGAATATTAAAATTGAATTATTGTAGATTTGTGAAACGATTGTTTACACTACATGTTTTTACAATGATAATCAGCGCTACAGATAAAAAATATTTCAAAAAAAAAGAAACCATAAACTATAACGGGGAGTTATTCGATTTGAATAAACCCAGGGTTATGGGAATTCTGAATGTTACCCCCGATTCTTTTTACGATGGCGGGCGATATAACCATTTTGAAACTGCCATGAAGAGAGTAGGCGAGATGATTGCCGAAGGGGCCGATATTATTGATGTTGGGGCATGTTCAACACGGCCGGGTGCCGAAATGCCCGATGCCGGTGAAGAATTAAACCGCCTGGTGCCTGTTGTAAAAGAAATTAAGCGGCAATATCCCGGTACCGTTTTATCGGTTGATACTTTCAGGGCCTGTGTGGTTTCTGAACTGGTTAATCAATTCGGGTGTTTTATTGTTAATGATATATCGGCCGGTAGCATCGATGCAGAAATGTTTTCGACAGTCGCCCGGCTGAAAGTTCCTTACATTTTGATGCACATGCAGGGAAATCCGGGTAATATGCAACTCGATCCTTCTTATACCAATGTAACAAAGGATGTAATTAAGGAATTAAGTATGCATCTCGATAAATTATATGGTTTGGGGGTTAACGATGTGATTGTTGACCCGGGGTTTGGCTTTGGTAAAACCATCGACCACAATTATGAACTGTTTAACCATTTGGATGCATTTCGTTTTTTTGAAGTACCTTTACTGGTGGGGGTGTCGCGCAAATCGATGATTTATAAATTTTTGCAAAGCAGCCCCAACGAGAGTTTGAACGGCACAACGGTTTTGAATACCCTGGCACTGAATGCCGGTGCCAATATTTTAAGGGTACACGATGTAAAACCAGCAGTTGAAGCGGTTACTATTTTTAATAAACTAAAAGAATTTGCTCAATGATCAATGCCTTTATCTCCATACGTTTTCTCGATATTATTGATATTGTGTTGGTGGCTTTTCTTATTTACAAGCTCTACCAGGCTATAAAGGGAACAGCAGCCTTTAATATCTTCCTGGGGATTTTCATATTCTATATTGCCTGGGTGGTTATCAGGGGTCTGAATATGGAGTTGATGGGCACTATTTTAGGGCAGGTGATGGCTGCCGGGGTTGTTGTTCTGGTTGTTGTTTTTCAGCAGGAAATTCGTAAGATGTTTCTATTGTTAGGAACCCGATACCGATTATTGAATATTGGTTTTTCATTAGATAATTTATTCTCAAGTGATCCTCGTTCAGTCAGTAATGAGCAGGTTAAACGTATTGTAGCAGCCTGTGAATCGATGAGTAAAACCAAAACCGGGGCACTTATTGTTATTACCAATAAAGCAGAATTGAATGAATTTATCGAAACCGGAGAAGAGATTAATGCTGAAGTTTCTGTTCCGCTACTCGAATCAATATTTTTTAAAAACTCGCCATTGCACGATGGGGCAGTGGTTGTTCAGGGAAACACAATTAAAGCAGCCCGTTGCGTTTTGCCGGTATCAAACCGTAAACTAAAAAGTAAAAACCTGGGGTTGAGGCACCGGGCTGCGGTGGGTATGAGCCAGGCCACCGATGCAGCCGTGATTATCGTTTCAGAAGAAACCGGTAACATATCGTTTGCTTTTAATGGCAAATTGAAAGTAGATGTGAAACCAATTGAGCTGCCACAACTCATCGATCAGATTTATCAATAAAGAATACTATGAAGATATTTGGAGATTTTGGACAACGGGTATTATTTGAGTTTGGAAATTTCGAATTGACCATAGCTCAATCCTTTGTTATCGCTTTCAGTTTAATATTTATAGTTGTTGTTAATGTTGTTGCAACTCAATCAATGAAGCGTAGTAAGGTATTTCAGTCTATAAATGCAAAGCTTTCGAAGCTTATAATACGCACTATTAGTTATTTGATTTGGATTTTTGGTCTTGTGGCCTTGCTTCAGCTCGAAAAAATTAATACCGGAAACTTTTTTGCATACGAAATATTCTCAACCGATAAACTTACGCTTACGGTTCAAAAAATATTTTTTATAATCCTGATTTTCTTTGCCATTCGTATTATTGCTTTGTTGGTCGATTTTTTAATGAACCGCAAAATTAAACGGAATAATCTCGAGATCGGAAAAGGAAAATCAATTATACAAATCACGAAGTATTTTATTTGGTTTGTTGGTATTTTGTTGGCCTTTGGCTCAATGGGGATTGAGTTGACATTTATTATCGCATCGGTTTCGGCGTTATTGGTTGGTGTGGGATTTGGACTTCAGAATATTTTCAATGATTTCTTTTCGGGTATTATCATCCTTTTCGATGGTTCTATTAAAGTAAACGATGTTGTTCAGGTAGGCGATATTGTTGGCCGTGTGCAGGATATTGGTGTTCGTACAACAAAAGTGCTTAACCGCGATAATATTATTCTTATCATTCCCAATTCAAAATTCACAATGGACAATGTAATTAACTGGAGTCACCACGACCAGAAAACCCGCTTCGATGTTTCTGTTGGTGTGGCTTATGGTTCCGATGTTGAGCTTGTACGACGGTTGTTACTTGAATCGGCCGGTATGGTTGAGGGTATTGTTGAATTTCCAAAGCCCTTTGTTCGTTTTGAGGATTTTGGTGAGTCTTCACTTGATTTCAGGCTTTTCTTCTGGTCAGACAAATCGTTTTATGTCGAAAATGTCCGTAGTGAACTCCGTTTTAAAATTGATGCTTTGTTCAGGGTCAATAAGGTTACCATTCCTTTCCCGCAACGCGATTTGCACATCATGAGCGACAAGCGTAAAAATAAACCGGAACCTGATATTTTATAATGATCGATTAAACCATTTTCAAGAATGTTAGTCATATTAAAGTATGGCATGGCACGTTTATTGTTATGTTTAATTTCGCCACGCGAAACCCACTTTTAATGAAAAATATTTTATTTTATAAATACATTATTATAATACTCTTGATTGGTTTTTTTTCCTGCCAATCGACCGGTGGTGGCGAAGAGCTTTTTCACCGGGTTTTGCCCACAACATTCAGCAATCACATTGTTATTAATGGTCAGGTTGATGCCATAAGCACATCAATGGTTTCTTGTCCGCAAAATGTTAATGGTACAATTGTTTTTATAATTGAAGACGGAACTTATGTTGAAAAGGGTGACACGGTTTGCATCCTTGAAAA
>JAGYOI010000107.1 GCA_018399395.1 Prolixibacteraceae bacterium | reverse complement strand
AACCCTGCAATTCCGGCAAAATATGGTATCCGCAATATACCAACCATCTTGTTTTTTAAGAATGGCGAAGTAGCCGACAAACAAGTTGGCGCAGTCCCCAAAACGGTTATCGCCCAAAAAATTGACGCGCTAATGTAATTTCGAAATTATTTATTTCAATTTATATTGTAAAAGACTGTCATTCAATGACAGTCTTTTCTTTTTACAGCTATTATTAAATCTATTTCAAGCTCCGCAACATAGAATTAAATTGAAGCTTCATTTATACAAAAAATTTTACCTTTGCGTTTCATAAAATTTCAAAAACATAAAAATAATGAAACGTCAGGAAATCAAAGAAATTTTACAAACGGAAGCAATAGGAAATACCGTAAAAGTTAACGGATGGGTACGAACAAAGCGCGAAAGCAAAAATGTAAATTTCATCAATTTGAATGATGGAACCGTACTTGATAATTTACAAATTGTTGCCGATGTAAATATCTTTGGAAATGAAATCCTGAGAAAGGTTAACACCGGTGCGGCACTTTCAGTTATTGGCGAATTGGTTGAGTCGCAAGGGCAACAAAACGTTGAACTTATTGCCAAAGAGATTGAAGTAATTGGCGAAGCCGATCCCTACAAATACCCGCTGCAGCCCAAACGCCACAGTCTGGAATTTTTACGCGAAATTGCCCACCTGCGCTACCGCACCAACACATTCAGTGCCATTGCGCGGGTTCGCCATGCTATGATTTTCGCTGTTCATAAATTTTTTACCGAGAAAGGATTTTTTAACATACACACACCCATCATCACATCATCGGATGCCGAAGGAGCCGGAGAAATGTTCCAGGTATCGACACTTGATATGGAAAACCCACCACGCAAGGAAGACGGCAGCATTGATTACAGCGAAGATTTCTTTGGCAAGAAAACCAACTTAACAGTTTCAGGTCAACTTGAAGGAGAATTGGCAGCATTAGCTTTATCAAAAATATATACTTTCGGGCCAACATTCAGGGCCGAAAATTCAAACACATCGCGCCACCTTGCCGAGTTTTGGATGATAGAACCCGAAATGGCTTTCTGTGACCTGAACGACAACATGGACCTGGCCGAAGAATTTTTGAAATACCTTATTAACTACGCACTTGAAAACTGCCAGACCGATTTGAAATTCCTGAGCCAACGCCAGCAACAGGAAGAAAAAAACAAACCACAGGATCAACGCTCGATGGAGCTTATCGAGAAATTGAATTTTGTGGCCGAAAACGAATTTGTACGACTTACATATACCGATGCTATCAATATTCTTCAAAATTCAAAACCGGCCAAAAAAGGCAAATTCAAATATCCGGTTGAAGGTTTTGGTACCGATTTACAAAGCGAGCATGAGCGCTACCTGGTTGAGAAACATTTCAAAAAACCGGTTATCCTTATCGATTACCCGGCCAACATTAAAGCTTTCTATATGAAAGTAAATGAAGATAATAAAACCGTGGCAGCAATGGACGTTCTGTTTCCACAAATTGGTGAAATCATTGGTGGTTCACAGCGTGAAGAACGTTACGATGTGCTTGTTGAAAAAATGGAAGCCATGGACATTCCGCTTGAAGACATGGATTGGTACCTCGACACCCGTCGTTACGGGTCAGTTCCGCACAGTGGTTTTGGCTTAGGCTTTGAACGCTTAATTACATTTGTTACCGGCATGACCAACATCCGCGACGTAATACCTTTCCCCCGTGCACCTAAGAATTGTGAATTTTAAATGAATTCTATAAATTTAGCTCGATAAACAAAAACAGATTTTAAAAGAATGGCCGGACAAAATCTCACGATACAACAAAAGCTTCTTCAAAAGTTATCACCACAACAAATACAAATGATAAAGTTGTTGGAGCTTCCTGCTATTCAGCTCGAACAACGTGTTAAGCGTGAGCTGGAAGAAAATCCGGTATTAGATGTTGACGATAATCATCGCGAAGGGGAACAACGGGAGGAAGAAGACAAAGAACCCAAAGAAGAATCTGATAGCGACATTTCAATTGAAGAATACCTGAACGATGAGCCGTCGTATAAATACAAAACCAACAATTACTCGAAAGACGATAAAAAGGAAGATATCCCCTTTAGCATCGGTTCAACTTTTCATGAATACCTGGCCGAACAACTCGGGCTGGTCAACCTCAACGAACATGAACAAATGCTTGCCGAGTATATCATTGGGAACATTGATGAAGACGGTTATCTTCGTCGCGATTTAGAATCGATGGTCGATGACCTGGCATTTTCGATGAACATTGAAGTAAATGACGAAGAAATGGAACGGTTGCTCGCGATCATACAGGAACTTGACCCACCAGGTATTGGTGCGCGCAACCTTCGTGAATGTTTGCTTCTCCAGCTAAATCGGAAGGAACATCAAACAGAAGTTGTGGAAAATGCCATACGGTTGATACGCGACTATTTTGATGAATTTTCGAAAAAGCATTACGAAAAGATCATGCAACGGCTCGACATAGACGAAGATGAACTTCGCGATGCCATGGAAGAAATTATGCACCTGAACCCCAAGCCCGGGAGCTCGCACAGTAGTCCTGCAAGTCGCAACAACCA
This sequence comes from Prolixibacteraceae bacterium, assembly GCA_018399395.1. GTDB lineage: Bacteria > Bacteroidota > Bacteroidia > Bacteroidales > Prolixibacteraceae > Roseimarinus. The sequence goes on along the minus strand of JAGYOI010000107.1, from coordinate 2,970 downwards.
AGTTGTAGTACCTGATTTCACACTTGAAGTAGTTGAAGGGGAGCTGCAGGTTTATTTAACACGGGGCAATATTCCCGATCTCAAAGTAAGCTCGCATTACGCCAATATGCTAAAAGCATACAATGAAAATAAGAAAAAGCGGTCGAAGGACCAAAAAGAAGCCATCACCTTTGTAAAACAAAAACTCGATAGTGCCAAGTGGTTTATCGATGCCGTAAAACAACGTCATCAAACATTGTTGTTAACCATGAATGCCATACTCGAATACCAAAAAGAGTTTTTCATCGAGGGGGATGAAAATAAGCTCAAACCCATGATACTGAAAGATATTGCCGAAGAAACCGGCCTTGATATATCAACCATATCGAGGGTATCGAACAGTAAATACATACAAACTCATTTCGGGATATATCCATTGAAATATTTTTTCAGCGAAAGCATGCACGATCAGTCGGGCGAAGAAGTTTCAACACGAAGAATTAAAGGGATTTTGAAAGAGGTAATTGAAAATGAAGATAAACGCAAGCCCGTTACCGACGACAAACTTGCTCAGATTTTAAAAGAAAAAGGATTCCCGATTGCCCGGCGCACGGTTGCCAAATACCGTGAACAGCTTGGCATTCAGGTTGCCCGTTTGAGAAAAATTTTATAAAACAAAACAATGACTGATAAAATACTGAAAAGCACAGCACAATTATTTTCTTTCGTGTTCAATCCATTTTTGATGCCAACTATGGGTTTTCTGATTGTATACTTCAACATGCCCGGCGTTGAACTGTATACCCCAAAAATGCGAAATATTCTTATCGGTATTATTTTTGTTTCAACATTTGTATTGCCCATGTTTTTTGTAATGCTGATGGCTGCAAGCAAACGTATTAATTACAATATGATGCACCACAGGGAACGTTTGTTACCTTATATATTCAGTGCTTTTAGTATTCTGCTTGGTGCCCAGCTATTGGGTAAGCTACCGGTTCCAAATGTTTACAAATTATTTATGCTGGCCACATGCCTCATTCTTATTGTTTTGTTTTTTATTACCATGAAATGGAAAATTTCGGGGCACGCATCGGGCATGGGTGGTTTTACAGCTTTATTAATAGCTGTTTCCCTGAAGTATGGAATTGACCTGACCGCTTATATTATTGCAGCAATAATTGTATCGGGGCTTGTATGCTCTTCAAGGCTATATCTAAAAAAACATAACCCGGCACAAGTTTATGCCGGGTTAGGAATCAGTTCAGTTTTTATGTTTTCAATTATTTACTTTTTGTAAACAATCATGGCATCGCTATAAATGCCACCTTTTTCTTTTAATTCTGCCAATGATTTTTTTGCCATTTCAAAAGAATCAAACGATTGTACCGCTAATTTATACCAACCGTCGTCGTTTGTCATAATAATGGCCGGTTTTAAACCTTCTTCTTCCATTTCTTCTTTTTGGTCGATTGCAAAATCCTTAACAGTATAACTTGCCACTACAATAAAGTAAGGGGCATCAACATCAACAGGTTTTACAACATCTTCTTTAACCTTAGGTTCAGGCTCTTTCACCGCTACTTTTTTAGTCGTATCAACAACCTCTGTAGCTGTATCCTTTTTTGCCGGTTCATAGTAATCATAGTCATCGGCCGGTTTACGACGGCATCCTGCAACTATTAAAATTACAATAACCGAAATGATAACATATATTCTCATGACTTCACAATTTTTGGTTATTACTTCATTCATATATAATAAACAAAATTAAGGAGATAAATGCAATAAGAAAAGGCTTTTTTTATTGATAAGCCACTAAAAAAAACTTATTCAACAAACTTATAGCCAATTCCTTTGAGTGTTTTTATATGCTCATCCCCTATTTTCTCGCGAAGTTTACGTATATGTACATCAATAGTCCGGTCGCCAACAATAACCTGTTCACCCCATACCGAGGAGTATATCTCTTCACGGGTAAAAACTTTCCCGGGCTTGGATGCCAATAAAGAAAGCAATTCAAATTCTTTACGTGGCAACACCATTTCCTTATTATCAACCGATATAAGATAACGCTCACGATCAATAACTATACCGCCAATAGTAATTAAGTTATCACTTACCACCGGCTCATTATCCTCAATAAGCTGCGAACGTTTCATAAGTGCCCTAACACGACTCAATAGCACCTTTGGTCTTATTGGTTTTGTGATATAATCATCAGCCCCGGCTTCAAAACCGGCAATTTGTGAATAATCTTCACCCCTTGCCGTTAAAAATGCTATAACTGTGCTTTTCAGTTTTGGCTTTTTCCTGAGTTCTTCACAGGTTACAATGCCATCCATTTCGGGCATCATAACATCCAGTATGATTAAATCAGGATCCTTTTTCTCAGCAATCTTGATCGCGTCTTTTCCATTTTGCGCGGTGTAAACCTTATAACCTTCTTTTTCAAGATTATAACTAATAAATTCAAGGATATCAACCTCGTCATCTACCAGAAGGATTTTCTTTTCTTCACTCATAATATATGCTTTAAAACGGCTGTTAAATTACAGTTGCAATATAAACTTGTGGTTAATTGATCATTAAACTTAACTAAATTAATTTAATTCTGGGCTTTCTGCAAGGTAAAATTAAAAGTTGTACCAATATCAACCTGACTTTTTACATTTATGGTCTGATCATGAGCTTCAATAATGTGCTTCACTATTGCAAGACCTAACCCGGTACCCCCCTGTTCGCGCGAACGATGTTTGTCGGCCCGGTAAAAACGTTCGAATATACGCGATTGATGTGCATTTTCAATACCAATGCCATTATCTTTTACTTCAACCATTACCTGGTCGTTCATATCGAAAAAGCCCACTTTAACCCATCCGCCTTTCTTACCATACTTAATACCGTTAACCACTAGGTTGCCAACAACCTCCAACATTCTTTTCCTGTCGGCATAAACCATTACCGGCTTATCGGGTTTAGCGTTCAACT
>JAGYOI010000106.1 GCA_018399395.1 Prolixibacteraceae bacterium | reverse complement strand
GAAAAGTTTCGCCGGCACGTATTGCTTCGATTATCTTTCGTGCATTGCCCAGGCCGTGTGCAACGCCCACCTTCATTTCAACCCCTTCGAGAAAACTCCATTCGGGTTTGCAACCTTCGATTTTTAAACTGGCTTTTTTAACACCTTCAAGCCCTGCCACTTCTTTAATATGAAGGTTTTCGAGCGGAAGTTCTTTACCAGTTACTATTTCGTAAGCTGTACGAACAGCTGCTTCCATCACACCACCTGTATTAGCAAAAATATCGGCTGCACCGGAGCTTTGTCCCAATGGTGAATCCATTTTTTCATTGTCAAGTGCTTTAAAATCGATACCGGTTTGTTTTATCATTCGTGCCAGTTCGCGGGTGGTAAGTACGTAGTCCACATCCTGAAAACCACTGGCATTCATCTCATCCCTGCCGGCCTCGAATTTTTTCGCGGTACATGGCATTACCGAAACCACAACCACATCTTTCGGGTCAACATTTTCTTTTTTAGCCAAATAGGTTTTGGCCACAGCACCAAACATTTGTTGGGGCGACTTACAGCTTGAAATATTATCTAAAAATTCAGGATAAAAATATTCAGCGTATTTAATCCATCCGGGCGAGCAGGAGGTAAACATTGGCAAAGCCACCTGTTTTTTATCAACCAGTGCTGTTTTGAGCCGGGTTAGCAATTCGGTACCTTCTTCCATAATGGTGAGGTCGGCTGTAAAGTTGGTATCAAAAATGCGGTCGAAACCTATAAGCCGCAATGCCGATACCATTTTACCTGTTACCAATGTACCGGGGTCGTAGTCGAAACACTCGCCCAGTGCAGCACGAATGGCCGGTGCGGTTTGCACAACCACGAACTTCGAGGGATCCTCGATTGCATCCCACACATAGTCTATGTGTTCTTTTTCGGTGATAGCACCTACCGGGCACACCGCAGCGCATTGTCCACACTGTACGCACTCTACCCCATCGAGCGCATTGTCGAAAGCCGGCCCGATAACCGATTCGAAACCTCGCCCCTGGGCTGCCAATGCCCCAATTCCCTGTACTTCGTTACACACGGTAAGGCAGCGGCGGCATTTGATGCATTTGCCCGAGTCGCGCACCAGTGCCGGTGTTGAATCGTCAATACGGGTTGCCAGCTTTTCTCCTTCGTAAGGAATGTCCATTACGCCCAACTCTATAGCCAATCGTTGCAACTCGCAATCGTCATTCCTTACACAGGTTTTGCATTCGCCGCAATGTTCAGAAATAAGCAACTCAAGCACAAACTTACGGGCTTCGCGAACTTCGCGGGAGTTCGTTACCACTTTCATTCCATCGGTTACCGGTGTGGTACACGAAGCCACCATATTTTTGGCACCTTCAACATCAACCATGCATACCCTGCATGCGCCTTTTGGGATTTGTCCTTCGAGATGACAAAGGGTTGGTATTTTTATGCCCGCACGGGCAGCTGCATCCAGAATTGTTGCTTCCGGTTCAACCTCAACAGCTTTTTTATTTATATAGACCGTATTTTTCATTGTTAACGAATAAGAAATTTAACATCGATTTACTAATTACCATAATCACACCTCAAACATCTGCGAGCCTGGCGAATGGCTTCATTTTCGGGCCACACCAGTTCCACCTCGTCAAAATTGTGCATCCGTCGCCCGGCAGGCAACATCACCATATGTGTACGTGGATACTTTGCCGGTTCGGCATCGGGGTCGAAATAGGTATCGTTCACCTTTTCTTCGCGCCAAAAAGCATGAAGTTTTCCGGTCAACATCTCATCGATACCAACGGCTGCCCGTTCGCCTGCGCCTACTGCTTCAATTACCGAAGACGGACCGGTTGCCGCATCACCACCGGTAAAAACCCACGGCACAGATGTTTGCCCGGTGCGCGGGTCGCACTTGATTTGCGACTTGCTTTTCAGCTCAAGCGATGTGCCATCAAGAATTTTATCAGTATCAAGTGTTTGTCCGGTTGCAATAATCACCTGGTCGGCATCCAGAACAAACGATTCGTCACTCTCGACCGGACGGCGGCGCCCGCTTGAATCGAAGGTTCCGAGTTTCATGCGAACACAATGCATTCCGGCTACTTTTCCGTTTTCAACAATTATTTCTTTAGGATTGGTTAAAGTGAGCAGCTCAATTTTTTCTTCAACAGCCGCATCAATCTCTTCGGCCCATGCAGGCATTTCGCCTTGTGTACGGCGGTAAACGATACTCACTTTTTCGGCACCAAGCCTAACCGCGGTACGTGCCGCATCGATGGCCGCGTTGCCACCCCCAACCACAATAATATTTTTACCTACCGGCACTGAACCGCGCAGGTTGTATGTTTGTAAGAATTTCAATGCATCAACCACGCCTTCACTGTTGATATTCGGGATGGGCGGCTTCACGCCTTGCGGATTACCAACGCCCACAAATACTGCTTCGTAGCCTTCATCTTTAAGCGATTGCAGGGTAAAATCCTTACCAAGGGCCAATCCGGTGCGAATATCCACGCCCATGTTTTCAATCATGCGGATTTCGCGGGCAAGAATCTCACGTGGCAGTCGATAAGCCGGAATGGTTTGCACAAGCATACCTCCCGGGCGATGTTCAGCTTCCAACACTATAGGCTTATAACCTAAACGTGCCAGGAAATAAGCACACGACAAGCCCGCCGGCCCCGCACCAACGATAGCGATTTTACGTTTCGCGTTTTCTTCATTTTCGCGTACTTCAGGTGTTTGAATGGTAATCTCCTGGTCAACCATAAAACGTTTTACACCGCGGATAGACACCGGTGTGTCAAGTGTTGCCCTGCGGCATTTATCTTCGCAAGTATGGAAGCAAACCCTGGCACACACAGCTGCAAACGGGTTTCGTTCGCGGTGCAGGCGAAGTGCTTCTGCATAACGCTTTTCGGCTGTAAGTGAAACAAAACCCGGCACATCAACACCAGCCGGACATGCACTTTGGCATGGGGCGCGCACCAACTTGGCACAAACGCCGGCCTCGCATTTATGGTCGCGGATATGCATTTCGTACTCATGCCTGAAATATCGTATGGTAGAAAGTACGGGATTAGGGGCCGACTGCCCCAAACCACACAGTGATGTTTTCTTAATCCAGTTGCCTAGCCGTTCGAGCTTTTCAATGTCGCCTTCCTCGCCATATCCAGTGGTAATACGGTCGAGAATTTCGTACATCCGCTTGGTGCCAACACGGCACGGGGTACATTTTCCGCAGCTTTCTTCCACCACAAAATCGAGAAAGAATTTTGCCACATCAACCATGCAGGTATCTTCGTCCATGGCTACCAAACCACCCGAGCCCATAATGGCACCCAGCTCGTTGAGCGATTCATAGTCAAGCGAAACATTCAGGTGCTGCTTGGGAATACAACCACCCGACGGCCCGCCAATTTGTGCTGCCTTAAAAGGTTTTCCACTGTTTGTGCCGCCCCCAATATCGTAAATCAGGTCGCCAAGTGTTGTTCCAACGGGCACTTCGTACATCCCCGAATTTTTTATGGCGCCTGCCATTGCAAAAATCTTTGTGCCCCGGCTTTTACCGGTTCCATATTGTGCAAACCAGTCGCCACCTTTATCGATAATGGTATTAATATTTGCCAGTGTTTCTACATTGTTCAGCACGGTTGGCTTACCCCAAAGGCCGGCAGTGGTTGGGAATGGCGGACGAGGGTGTGGTTCTCCGCGCTTGCCTTCAATCGAGGCCATCAGCGCAGTTTCTTCGCCGCATACAAAAGCTCCGGAGCCCATTCGGATATCAAGTTCAAAATCGACACCTGTCCCCATGATGTCCTTGCCGATAATCCCCATTTCGCGTGCATCCTCAATGGCTTTAGCCAGCCGTTCGATGGCCAGCGGGTATTCGGCACGCACATAAACAAAACCACGGGTAGCCCCAATGGTATAACCCCCAATGGCCATACCCTCGATAACACTGTGCGGGTCGCCTTCGAGCGTGCTGCGGTCCATATAGGCGCCGGGGTCACCCTCGTCGGCATTGCAAAGCATATATTTTTGACCGGCCGTTTCTTTCTTGGCAAAACTCCATTTCATCCAGGTTGGAAATCCGGCACCACCACGGCCACGCAAGCCCGACTTTTTCATCTCCCCAATTACATCATCAGGAGAATAACTTGTTAAAACTTTTCGTAATGAAGCATAACCACCAGATTCGACATAATCGTTTATACTGGTTGGATCGATACTGCCACAGCGGCGCAACACAATTTTTCGCTGTCGGTTGAAAAGTTTAATATCGTTGATGCTGGCTATTGGTTTTCCATCTTCATCGGAATGATGTAAAAGCCGCTCAACAGTTATACCATTTAACAAGTGCTGTTCCACCAGTTCATCGATATCGGCTAGTTGAATATTTTCATAGAAAACGCCCGATTTTTTCATCATTATTACCGGTCCCTTGGAGCAGGGGCCCATGCAACCGGTAGTTTTGATGATAAACCGTTTGTCGATTCCCCTTTTTTCGAGGTTAGCCTTTAATTCAGAATGAACACTGAGAGAACCGCAAGCTATGCAGCCACCACCTGTACAAACTTGTATTATTTCATCAGCTTGTTTGTTAAGGTCTTTGTATTGTTCAATTAGTTTTCCGGAGTATTTATCGAATTCCCCGGGTGAAGTTAATTTATTTTGTGTACTCATTTTTTTATCATTTGCGAAATGAATAATTAAGCCTGGTTAGGGCTTGTAACTGGTATAAAAAAGGAAAGAAATTACTCGAAGCTTTTCAGTATTTCGCCAACTTTGTTAGGCTTTACACGCTGAAAAGTCTGGTCGCCAACCATAACCACCGGAGCCAACCCGCATGCACCAAAGCAGCGGCCAACCTCAAGTGAGAATTTACGGTCGGGCGTAGTGCCACCAACGCCAATATCGAGTTCGTTTTGAAGGGCGCGCAAAACATCTTGCCCGCCACGCACATAACAAGCAGTCCCCAGACAAACCCGGATGGTATGCTCGCCTTTGGGAACTGTTGAAAAATATGAGTAAAAACCAACAACACCGGCAACCTCGCTGTACGGTTTTTTTAGTTCTTTACTGATAATACGAAGTGCTTTTTCGGGAAGGTAGCCAAAAAGGTTTTGGGCTGTTTGTAAAACCGGGATGAGTGCCCCGGGGACTGTTCGTTGCGAGCGCACAATTGTCGTTAAGCGTTCGAAAAGTTCGGCCTCGCTTACTTCGCTGCACTGGCATGGTTTAACAGCATGTTCAGGTTCATTTGCCATAATACGATAAGGTTTTGTAGGTTAACATGCCGTAATATAGCAAGAATACAACAAATAACCGATACGAAAAACATGATTAATGTTTTCATTTTTTATGTTTTACAACCACATTAACAAAACTATACCCTCTTCTGGTATTTCGAAATGGGCAATACAAGCATGATTATGCTAAATAATTTTTTAAAAAGTAAATTTTTATTTACCTTTGAAGTCCCTAAATCAAATATGATGAAATCCTCTGAACTTTATAAACTGCTGAAAAAAAATGGATGGTACCTGATTTCTCAAAAAGGTTCGCATGTAAAAATGAAACAT
>JAGYOI010000105.1 GCA_018399395.1 Prolixibacteraceae bacterium | reverse complement strand
CGACCTTTGAGCATGGTGTTTTCTTCGAGATAACTGAAACGCTTAATAAATTTAAGGTTTGTGCGCTCAAGCGCTGCTTCGGGGTCGATATTGTAAAGGCGGGCAGCATTGACCATAGAAAACAGCAAGTCGCCAAATTCTTTTTCCATTTCAGCCTGTTTGTTGTTTTTAAGCTCATGTTCGAACTCGGCAAATTCTTCGCGTACTTTATCCCAAACCTGCTCTTTTTCATCCCAATCGAAACCAACACCACGAACTTTTTCCTGAATGCGGTTTGCTTTAACAATTGCGGGCAGCGACTTTGGCACACCTTCGAGTACACGTTTTTTGCGCCCTTTTTCCTTTAACTTAAGGGCTTCCCAGTTTTGCGAAACTTTATCGGCACTGTTGGCCTCAACCTCGCCAAACACATGTGGGTGGCGAAAAACCAGTTTATCGCACAACGAGTCGATTACATCGGCAATATCGAAGGCTTGTTTTTCTTCACCAATTTTGGCATAAAAAACAATATGGAGGAGGATATCACCGAGCTCTTTTTTTATTTCCTGTAAATCGTTATCAAGAATAGCTTCGCCCAGTTCGTAGGTTTCTTCGATGGTAAGTTTACGCAAACTTTCAAGTGTTTGCGCCCTGTCCCATGGGCATTTTTCGCGAAGCTCGTCCATGATTTTTAACAGGCGTTCGAATTGCTTTAGCTTTCGTTCCATAATATTTTTTAAAATCTGCCGCGCGACAGCTTGTGTTTGTTGTTTAGAATAACCCATGTATTTGGGCATCTACGCGATCGATAATCTTGCTCAGATCTTCGTTGTTGGTTTGAAAGTTAATATCATCAACATTAATGATCAACAAATTGCTGTCGGTATATTTGCTTATCCACAATTCGTACCTTTCGTTGAGCATTTTCAGGTAATCGAGCCTGATCGACTCTTCATAATCGCGGCCACGTTGTTGTATTTGACTAACCAGCGTGGGAACTGATGCACGCAGGTATATTAACAAATCGGGAGGTTGAATAAGCCCGACCATGAGATCGAACAGTGATTTATAATTCTCGAAATCGCGTGTTGACATGAGCCCCATGTCGTGCAGGTTAGGTGCAAATATCTCGGCATCTTCGTAAATGGTTCGGTCCTGAATAACCGTTTTTTTCGATTGATGGATTTCGACAATTTGTTTAAACCGTGTGTTCAGGAAATATATCTGTAAGTTAAATGACCAACGTTGCATATCGTTGTAGAAATCATTCAAATAGGGATTATCGTCAACGGTTTCGTAATTAGGTTCCCACCCGTAGTGTTTAGCTAAAAGGGTTGTTAATGTTGTTTTGCCTGCTCCAATATTTCCCGCGATTGCTATATACATTATTATGATTTTTATTATTTCGTAGATTCAAGTTGTTTTAGTATAGGATCAAGATATTCGCGATCGTTTGACAAACGTGGAATTTTATTTTGTCCTCCTATCTTGCCACGTTTTTTCATCCAGTTATAAAATGTCCCTTTCGGTGCATTAACAACCTCAAGGCGTGTTAACGTTATATCTTTATATCTCTTTGCTTCGTAATCTGAATTCAGTTTTTGCAACTCTTCGTCAAGTATTTTTGCAAAATCATCAATATTTTCAGGCTCGGTATCAAACTCAATTACCCATTGATGACAGCCCCGGTGCTCCGTATCCATAAAAACGGGACCTGCGGTAAACTCACTTACCACGGCGTTGGTTTTTTCACAAGCTATATCCAGCCCCTTTATCGCATTATCAATAATCAACTCTTCCCCAAAAGCATTGATAAAATGTTTTGTGCGTCCGGTTATGACAAATTTAAAGGGGTATTTTTTGGTAAACATTATCGTATCGCCGATAACATAACGCCACAGCCCCCCATTGGTTGAAATAACAATCGCATAATTTTTACCCGTTTCAACATTTTCAAGGCCAATTGTAGTACGCTTGCCCTTATAATAATCATCCAAGTTGATAAACTCGTAATAAATACCATTATCGAGCATCAATATCATATCATCCTGCGACAGGTCATTTTGCAAGCCAAAAAACCCTTCGGATGCGTTGTAAGTATTCATGTACCGCATTGTATCGCTCGGGATAAGCTTTTTATACTGCTCGCGATAAGGTTCAAAATTTATACCCCCATGAACAAATACTTCCAGGTTAGGCCATACTTCCAACAAATTATCTTTACCGGTTATCTCGAGCACCCGACGGATAAGCACCAAAAACCATGATGGCACACCTGTTAAACTGGTAATATTTTCCTTTATGGTTGATTGGGCTATTTTCTCAATTTTCTCTTCAAAATCAGGAATCAATGCAATTTCAGATGGAGGTGTGTTCCTGAAACGTGTAAGTAAAGGAAGGTTGTGAATCATCACTGCCGATAAGTCGCCGGTGCGTATACTTTTGTTTAATGCATTTACTTTGTGACTTCCCCCAATTGTAAGGTTTTTCCCCGTTAGGAAGTTTGTATCCGGATTTGATTTCAGGTAATGTGCAAAAACATCGACCGAAGCCCTGAAGTGACAGCTTTTTAAAGAATCTTTACTGATGGGGATAAATTTGCTTTTATCATTTGTAGTACCTGATGACTTTGCAAACCATTTAATTTTACCCGGCCATAACACACCCGACTCACCGGCTACCATCCTCTCGATATAAGGTTTCAGCTCATCATAATCGGTTAACGGGACGTTCGTTTTAAAACTTTTGCTATCGCTAATTTTTTTAAAATCATATTTTTTGCCCCACTCCGTTTTCGACGCTTTTTTTATTAAGTCGCGGAGTACTTTTTCCTGTTGTTCTACTGGGTATTCACTAAAGTATTCATACTTTTTGTAGCGTGAAGTAAATAACTTTTCAATACCAAGGTTGAATATCCTCATCATACATTTTAGTCTTTCAAAGCAATGCAAAATAATAAAAAAAAGAGTTCAAAACAGCCCGACTTATAAAATTGATCCTATTTTTGTGTAAATTAAAAGTTCTAAAATAGTAATTATATGAACTACATCGATATCATCATCATTGTTTTGATTATTATTTCGGCTGTGAGAGGGGCGACAAAAGGGTTTATTTATGAAATAGCCTCGTTAATTGCTTTGATCGCAGGTGTTTGGGGCGCTATAAAATTTTCGGGTGCCACCGAAACATTTTTAGTAAACCGGCTCAACTTTACCAACCAGTATATCGACATTATTGCCTTTGTAATTACTTTTTTATTGATTATCATTTTTATCCATTTTATCGGAAAAGCTGTTGAGAAGATTATTGAAACGATTTCCCTGGGAGCCATTAACCGCATTTTTGGCCTGGTTTTTTCGGTAGTGAAAACTGCTTTTATTCTTGGTATTGTAATTGTTGTACTTGAAAAGATTAGCGAAAATGTAAAATTTATGCCAGAAGAAGACATACAAGAATCGTCGTTCTATGAGCCCCTGCGCAATGTTACCGTATCGACTTTTCCTTTTCTGGTTGACTTTTATGAAGAACTGAAAAATAAAAACGAAGAAAGAGAACAAGAATCAACAGACTCAGATGAGCAGGAAATAATATAGGAGTTGATTTTAATCACCCCTTATTTATTGAACATTTGTGTAAATTTACGGTTTCATTAGCATATTAATTAAGCATAGCTGAGAAACAAAAGTTCATAAAATGGAAAGTCTGATTGCTTATACTTCGAAAAACCCTCCCACCACAAAAGAGAAAGAATCTATTGTTGATTTTTTATTTACCCACCTTGATGAATTTGGAGATCCAAAAGAAGATATTAAGAAAGCTGTTGACTACGCGTTAAAAAAGGTGAATTCTTTTGGCGGTTTTATCATTCTACTAAAACATGAAGGTGAAATTATTGGTGCAGTTGTTGTTAACCGTACCGGAATGAAAGGTTACATCCCTGAAAATATATTAGTGTACATAGCTATCGATAAAAGCTACAGAGGTAAAGGATTAGGTAAAAAACTAATGCAAGCCGCAGTTGAAACAGCCGAAGGCGATATTGCCCTGCATGTTGAACCCGACAACCCGGCACGCAGGCTTTACGAGAAATTGGGGTTCACCAACAAATATCTCGAAATGCGTTACCAAAAACAATAAAAACATGGCATTTATTACGCTCGACCGATATAAACTCAAAGACAATTTTGACTATCTCGACAACCTATTTAACCAAAATAAAATTGACTGGGCCATTGTTACCAAAATGCTCTGTGGCAATAAAACCTACCTCAAAGAAGTGCTTGACCTGGGCATTAAACAAGTATGCGATTCGCGTGTTTCAAACTTAAAAGCCATAAAATCGCTCAACCCGAAAGTTGAAACTATTTACATAAAACCACCTCCAAAGAGGTCGATAAAAAGCATTATAAAATATGCCGACGTAAGTATGAATACATCGTTTGAGACAGTAAAACTCCTTTCAGAAGAGGCCAAACAACAGAACAAGACCCATAAAATTGTCATCATGATTGAAATGGGCGAGCTTAGGGAGGGTGTGTTGCGCGAAGAAGTTGTTAATTTTTACTCGCGTATTTTCGAAATGCCCAATATTGAAGTTATAGGGATTGGCACTAACCTGAGCTGCTTATATGGCGTGCTCCCAAATCAGGATAAACTGATACAGCTCAGCCTTTACAAACAATTGATTGAGCATAAATTTAATAAGAAAATACCTTATGTTTCGGGTGGAAGTTCGGTAACCATACCGCTTATAAACCAGGGCTTACTCCCCGAAAGCATCAATCACTTCAGGGTAGGTGAAACGCTGTTTTTAGGCACCAACGTTTACGACGGTACACCCTTTGATTTTATGCACAATGATGTATTCCGCATTTATGCCGAGATCATTGAATTATTCGAGAAACCAACGGTTCCGCAAGGTGATATGGGTCAAAATGTTGAAGGTGACACGTATGATTTCGATCAGGAAAAGTCGGGTGAAACATCGTACAGGGCATTAATTGATTTGGGACTGTTAGATATCGAGCAAAACCACCTCTACCCTACCAGCGATTCATGCTCGTTGGCAGGTGCCAGTTCTGATATGATTGTAGTAGATTTGGGCAAAAATAAAAAAGAGTATAAAGTTGGTGACTTACTGGAGTTTAAGACTGACTACATGGGCGCCCTCCGGTTGTTAAATTCAAGATATATTGACAAAAGGGTTGAGTAAAAAGCCCCTCGTACAAGCCCCTCCTATATCCTCCCCATGGGGGAGGACAAAAACGCCCTGATGTTGCATTAGTGTATAGTATAACAACACCTTCAGTAACCAACAAGTCGGTTGAACGATGGTACATGTCAAAGTAGTCAGCTAAGCGTTTAATTCAATCATTTTATAATCAATTATTTGCGACCTCCTGTCACATTTCTTAAATTAGTTATTGGTAAGATAAAAAAGCAACAGGAGGATGAAATGATGAAGATACCGATAAAGCCACAATCAAAGAAAAGTCAGAATCAACACTAACAGAAATAGCAACGCTATTGGAGCAGAAGCCGGAACTCAACCTTGGGGTTGTAGGCCACACTGATGCTACCGGAAGTGAAGAGCACAATATGGACTT
>JAGYOI010000104.1 GCA_018399395.1 Prolixibacteraceae bacterium | reverse complement strand
CTGACTCATTAATAAGCTATAAAACCGGATCCCTAATAAAAAGATTAAGATAAATACCACCCGATTGGGATGTGAAATAAGCGAAAATATCCCTGATATTCAAACAATCACCCCATCAACGTGCATGTTATCATTTACTTTTTCGAGCCTGACATTCACCACACTGTTAATCAACGCTTCGTTTAAAGGGGCCTCAACACGCACATAGTTATCAGTCCAGCCATACATCTGCCCGCCTTTCTTTTCGTGTTCAAACAAAACAGGACGGGTTTTCCCGAGCTGATTTTTATAAAAAATACGGTGCTTGCGTTCAGACAAGGCTATAAGTTTTTGTGTACGTTCTTTCCGTTCATGAACCGGTACGTTGTGGGGAATATTCAGCGCAAAAGTACCCGGGCGCTCAGAATATGGAAAAACATGCAACTGCGAAATGTCCAAATCGCGTACAAAATTATACGTCTCCTGAAAATACGCATCGGTTTCACCGTTTGTTCCGGCAATTACGTCAACACCAATAAATGCATCGGGCATTATCGATTTGATGACATCCACGCGATGGGCGAAAACTTCACGTTTATATTTTCGTTTCATCAATGCCAGCACTTCGTTCGAGCCCGATTGTAATGGTATATGAAAATGCGGGACGATACGTTTTGACCGGGCAACAAACTCAATAATTTCATCATCCAACAGGTTGGGTTCAACCGAAGAAATGCGAATACGTTCAATACCTTCAACTTTGTCGAGGGCTTTTATTAAATCATAAAAAGTATCGCCGGTGGAGCGCCCGAAATCACCAATGTTTACCCCCGTAAGAATTATTTCCTTAATATCGCGGGCAGCAATATCGCGGGCTTCATCAATAATATTGGCAATAGAATCGTTTCGGCTTTCACCACGTGCCATTGGAATGGTACAATATGTGCAAAAGTAGTTGCAACCATCCTGCACTTTCAGGAATGAACGGGTCCGGTCGCCATAGGAATATGCTGAGAAAAAATTATTAATTTTTCGATGCGGTGTAATTTTAATTGTGGGCACACCGTTCTTTTGAAGCCCGTTGATAAAGTTCGTAATATCGAGTTTTTCGCCCGAACCTAGAACATAATCAACACCATCGATTGCTGAAATCTCATCGCTTTTCAGCTGTGCGTAACATCCTGTTACCATCATCAGGGCATTAGGGTTGCGCTTTATGGCCGCGCGAATCTGGTTGCGGCTTTTTTTATCACTTTCGGCGGTTACCGAGCACGAGTTCACCACATACAAATCGGCTTTTTCTTTATAATCGACCCGTTCAAAGCCCAAATCCTCAAATTTTCTGCTCATGGCCGATGTTTCGGCAAAATTCAACTTACACCCTAAAGTGAAAAATGCAACTTTCTTCCCGGTATATTCTTGCTCCGTCATTCAACCTTCTTTATAATTAAAGACACAAAGGTATAAAATAACGTGAGTTCGATTTAAATTTTTTGAATTCAGATTTTACTTCGAACGTTAAAATAACAAATGAAGTATTGCATAGTCATATGCGCCATTTGCGTTAATTAAATCATTAGTATAAAAATAATAACCCTAAAAAGCCCGTTTCACAAAAATGTCCGTTATTTTTGTTGAAATCTTTTTTAGCTACCGTTATGAGTTTAAAAGCATTTTTTAAAAGCAAAGCTTTCTGGATTAACATTAGCCTGTTAGTCGTATTCTTTGTTTTGTTGGTGTACCTTACGTTATTATTATTAAAAGTATATACCAACCATGGCGAAACCATTAGTGTACCCGATTTAACCGGGCTTGGTGAACGTGAAGTGGAGATTGTCACTAAACAAAAAGACCTTGAATACGTAATAATCGACTCCGTATTTGTACCGTCAACCATTCCGGGAACGATGATTTCGCAACAACCTGAAGCCGGTTACCATGTTAAGGAAGGACGTACGGTATATCTGACAATCTCGGCAACACAACCCGAAAAAGTTACCCTTCCGGCAGTTGTTGATGTTTCGCTACGTGAGGCACAAAGCCGCCTTGAAAATGCGGGGCTCAAACTCGGACAAGTTGAATACCGGCCATCTGAATTTATTAATCTTGTGCTCGACAAGAAGCTTAATGGTATGAATTTGCCCGACGACACATTACTTGTGAAAGGCACAGCGGTTGATTTGGTTGTAGGTAAAGGACTCAGCAACGAAAAAACAGTTGTTCCGGATATTAAAGGCATGTATCTGAGCGATGCCAACCGTTCGCTTTATAATTTAAGCCTGAATACCGGGGCACTTATATACGACCAATCGGTACAAACGGCCGAAGACTCAACACAGGCACGCGTTTGGAAACAAATGCCAGAAGGCGATGGCGAAAATCTCATAGAATTGGGAACTTCAGTTGATTTATGGCTCACTGTTGACGAAGAAAAAATTGAAGTAAACACCATTGATGAAGACCTTTTAGATATTGAATAACAACATGCAGCAAAAGCCCGCGAATTATAACGAGAACGAAGAAAACGAGTTATTCGAACATTACCGCTACGAAGTTGATCCAGGGCAAAAAGCCCTAAGGGTTGACAAGTTTCTGGTAAACCGGATGGAAGGCACCTCACGTAACCGGATACAAGCTGCTGCCGAAGCCGGCAGCATAATGGTCAACGGCGAACAGGTAAAATCGAACTACAAAGTTAAACCGGGCGATACAGTAGCCATAGTGCTCGACTATCCAAAACGGGAACTTAAAATTATTGCTGAGGACATCCCGCTTGATGTGGTGTACGAAGACGATGAACTAATGGTCATCAACAAACCGCCGGGGCTCGTTGTACACCCGGGGCATGGCAACTACACCGGCACACTCGTTAACGCTTTGGCCTACCGCTTCAGAAACCTGCCTCTTTTTAATGCCGACGACCCCAGGCCGGGGCTCGTCCACCGAATCGACAAAGACACAACAGGCTTACTGGTGGTTGCCAAAACCGAACTTGCTAAGAATAACCTGGCATTGCAATTTTACAACAAAACATCGCAACGCCGGTACCAGGCCATCGTTTGGGGCGTGCCAAAAGAATCGGAAGGCACCATAACCGGCAACATAGGCCGCAGCCTCAAAAACCGGCAGGTATTTACAGTTTTCCCCGAAGAAGATTACGGGAAACATGCGGTAACCCATTACAAAGTGCTTGAAGAACTGGGCTATGTGAGCCTGGTAGAATGCCGCCTTGAAACCGGCCGAACCCACCAGATACGGGTACACATGAAATACATCAATCACCCCTTATTTAACGATTCAAATTATGGCGGCGACACGATACTAAGGGGTACAACCTTCTCGAAATACAAACAGTTTGTCGATAATTGCTTTAAAATATGCCCCCGGCAGGCACTTCATGCCAAAACACTGGGTTTTACACACCCAACAACCGGTGAAGAAATGTTGTTTAATTCCGACTTGCCAGCCGACATGAAGGATCTTGTTGATAAATGGAGAAATTACTTAACAAATCGCATCGGGGAGTAAAATTGAAGCCCCCCATTTTAAGTTTTCAGATATCTGTTTTTCCACATCTTTCTTTATCTTTACAACTAAATTTTTTCAGGAAACATGACGATAAAAAACATTGCCGTGCTTTGTGGTGGCGACTCTTCAGAGTATGAAGTAAGCCTTAAAAGTGCCAAAAACATATACAACAGCATCAACACTAACCTTTTTACCCCGTGGATGGTTCGTATGCGCTTTAATGAGTGGGTGGTCGTTAACGACAACTCCATCATTGCCGAAGTGGATAAAAGCGATTTCAGTTTCACTTTCGAAGGCAAAAAAATAAAACCTGATTTTGCTTTCATCATGATTCACGGCACACCGGGCGAAGATGGAATTTTGCAAGGTTATTTCAACCTTTTGGACATCCCCCATTCGGCCAGTGGTGTGTATTCATCGGCACTGACTTTCCATAAATTTCACTGCGATAATTTTTTGAGAGCGTTCAATATTAAAATGGCCAAATCGCTCTATTTCCAAAAAGGCGACGATATAAATGCCGATAAAATACTTGACGAAATAGGACTGCCAATGTTCATAAAACCCAGTGCAGGCGGCTCAAGCTTTGGGGTTACCAAAGTAAAAAGCATTGAAGAAATACACCCGGCCATCGAAGCGGCCTACAAAGAAAGCAACGATTGCCTTTGCGAAGAATTTATCGACGGGCTCGAACTGGCAGTGGGCGTTTGCGAACTTGATGGCAATGTGTTACCATTTTTACCAACAGAAGTCATACCCAAAGGTGAATTTTTCGATTTCAACTCGAAATACGATATTGGCGGCGCAACCGAAATAACCCCGGCTCGCATTCCGCAAGAAAAAATTGAACAGTGCCGCCAACTCACTGCCCGGCTTTACAAGCTTACCGGATGTAAAGGAATATCACGTATCGATTTCATATTGAAAAATGATGAATTTTACTTCCTGGAAATTAATACGATACCCGGCATGACCGCCACAAGTTTTATTCCGCAACAGCTCGACGCGATGAACATGAAGCTTAGTGAGGTGGTTACCAACATTATTAGCTCAGCTGTTTAAAAACCTGTTTTTTTTAATTGAAAACCCTTCGCAAAGCACATCCATTTTTATAATTTTGATCTTTCTATAAAAAATATTTTTACACAAAAAATCTATGGCCACTAATAACAGGAAAAAAGCATCGTTAGATATTGACCAGTTAAATGCGCAGTTGGGCAAGCTCCCCCCGCAAGCAATCGACGTTGAAGAGGCAGTTTTGGGTGCATTAATGCTCGAGCGGGATGCTTTTATCGGTGTGGCCGATGTACTCGTTGAAGAGTGCTTTTATAAAGAAGAACACCGTGAAATATTCAAGGTAATCAAAGACTTATCGATTAAGGACCAGCCTGTTGATTTGCTTATTGTTACCCAGGAACTTAAAAATCGCGATCTGCTCGAACAGGTTGGCGGCCCGCTTTATATCACCCAGCTTACCAGCAAAGTGGCATCGGCAGCCCACCTTGAATTTCATGCACGCATTATCGCTCAAAAATATATCCAGCGAGAATTGATTCGTGCCTGTTCCGAAATCCAGTCGGATGCTTACGACGAAACCAAAGATGTTGATGAATTAATCAACATGGCCGAATCATCTATCTTCAAAATTTCAGAAGGAAATATAAAGAAGGAAACGCAACCGATAAAGCCAATACTGAAAGAAGCGGTACAGCTGATTGAAGATGCCAGCAAACGTGCCGATGGGTTGTCGGGCATACCCTCGGGGTTCACGGGCGTTGACCGTATTACTTCGGGTTGGCAAAAAACCGACCTCGTTATTATAGCTGCACGTCCGGCCATGGGTAAAACAGCCTTTATCCTTTCCATGACCCGTAACATGGCTGTCGACTGGAAAAAACCGGTAGGTATTTTTTCCCTTGAGATGGCCTCGATACAGTTGGTAAACCGGCTTATTTCGGCCGAATCGGAACTGGGATCAGACAAAATTAAGAAAGGAAACCTTGTAGGCGACGACTGGGACCGCCTGAACAGCTCCATCCAAACACTCGATGAAGCACCTATTTTTGTTGACGACACCCCGGCCCT
>JAGYOI010000103.1 GCA_018399395.1 Prolixibacteraceae bacterium | reverse complement strand
TTGGTTGAATTCTTCGATACCCATACCGGCAATGTTGGCAAACTCGGCAGTTTTCTTTGTCATTGTGGTCATCAGCTTACTGTAAGCTGTGCTTGATGTTTCGGCTTTCTGGCCTAATGCATCGAGTGTGGCGGCCATTCCAAGAATATTCTGGGCGCTTACGCCTGCCTGCGGAGCAATACCGGCTGTGCGTTTGGTAAATTCAACCAGGTATCCTTCATTAGCGGTGGATGCCATACCCAGTTCATTAATTGCTGAACCGATTTTCAGCAGGGCATCCTCCATGCCATACGCTTCTTTTAACCTGAAGATGTCTGTTAATTTTCCGAGTTCCCTTACTGCATCTTCGGCTCCGCCGAGGTCTTCGCCCAGGGCAACGCTAATCTGGTCGGCAGCTCGCACAAAACCCAACACGTCTTTTTCGGCAGTAATCCCCAGTTTACCGGCAACACGTGCCAATCCGAGCAGGTTTTCCTGGCTGGTACGGGTATCAATTTTTTCAAGCTCCTGGTTTAATGCTTCAACCCGATCGCGTGTAAGGCCGGTGGTTTTCATCACGTCGGCCAGTTTGTCGTCAAACTCCGAGTATTCTGAAATGGCTTTTCTCATTCCCAGAAAAAGACCTGCAAACGAGGCGGCGCCTGCTGTTACAATCCCAAAGTATTTATTGAAAGAGCCAGACAACCGACCTAAAAACGATTGCTGCTGGCGGTATTCAGAATTAATAGACCGTATTTGGTCTTTTACCAGCTTCAGTTCTTTGCGCTTTTGGGTGTATTCTTTTGTTTCGCGGTTGAGCTTATTGGTTTGGGCGGTGAGTGCACGCTGTGCTTTGCGGAGGTCGTTAATACTGGCGCCGTTAATATTTCTCAGGGTTTTTTCGATATCCTGATTTTCGCGCACCAGCTTATTGGCCTGGCGGTTTACTTTTTTTAGCTCTTTGTCAATTAGCTTGTATCCTGTCACATCGCCTTTTTCTTCGGCTTTCTTTTTAAGGGCAATCAGGCGTTTCATTTCGCCCTGGAGCTCTTCCAGTTCTTTTTGCGCCTGCTGGCTGTTGAGCGTGACTTTTACATTTGCCTGTTCGTTTACCATTTTTTTTTAGCTGCGAGCCGTGAGCTTTTAGCCACGAGCTTGTTTTGTGCTAAAATAGGTGGTGGAGTGGTGGATTGAAAGGACAAAAAGAAGTCGAGATGATCAGTCGCAGTGATCAGTCGCCCGCCTGGATGACATCAGTCGGTCAGGCAGTGATCAGGGAGGAAAAAAGAACCGTTCCTTTTGAAGGGAACGGTTCTTTAGGACGATGTTATTTGATTATAATTTTCAAAAATTGATTGCTAATCCAATTCCTTCGGAGGCGGTGGAGATGGTAATTCTTTCTTTATTTAATAACTCACCGGCTTTTACAAGTGTTAATTCACCGGCAATATATAATGACAAACTTGCAATTCCTGATGCTATTAGAATAGTGTTTCTATTATCGTCACTTAATTTTTCAAAAGCTCTTGCGGCATATAATGTTGAAGTTCCTATTGAAATTCCTATTCCAGCCAGCCGCAGATGTGAAGACTTGATTATTAAATTACCTGGTGTTTTTAAAATTGATTTCTTTTCTTTTTGTGTTTTGGGAATTTCTTTTTGTGGTGGCCGTTCCTGGGTAAAAGCAGAAAGTGTCATTAACACCAGCACGAAAGGAAGCAGTTTTTTCATAACGTTGATTTTTTTTAATTTATTAAAATATTTCGAGATTAAAGATATAATCTATTAACCGCAAAACCAAACCTATTACAACCCAGAACAATAAAATCAGCAGGTAGCCTTTGAAGTTGCGAGCAAATTTTTTGAAGTAATGATCGTCGCCGTACATTTAAGCAAGTTACAAAAAATGCGGAGTTGGAAACTCCGCGTCCTATGAAAAAGCCCCGGGTAACTAAACCGGGGCTTTGGTGGTCCGGCTTTAACGGACTGCGGCTTCACCCTTTGTGCTTTACCAACTAAGGCAACATTTTCGGGTTTCCGGCTAAGGGATCGGCGATTTTTAATCGCCGATTGACGCGATTTTAAATCGCATCACCCTATATCTGAATTTTGTCTGACAGCTCAAAAATGAGTTCGAGGTCGAGAAAATCGTACTGGTCTTTTATGCCGGCAATTTCGGTTTTTGCATCGAACTGGTGCCCATGAGCTTTTTGTATTTCTTTTTGGTTGCGGGCTTCCATGCAAATAACGCGGTCGGCAGCGGTTAGCGCAGTTTGTGTAATTAGCTTGCCTCCGTATTTTTTACAGGCAAATTTGCTGCTCCCGGCGCTGCTGTAACTGTTTTGGGGTTTCAACCAGCTAAACCACAGTTCGGCGGTGGGGCTGCGTTTCACATTGGCCGAACAAACGAATAAAATATTTTTACCATCCACTTTGTTTCCTCCTTTCCAAAAATTCTTTATATGTCATTTTATTGAGTCCCAAATCTGATTTCGAACTTGTACTTCCGGATGATGATGATGTGGAGGATCCTCCGGTTGTTTTTTTGTTGCCCGACTGCATGTCGTTTATCACCACCACGGCGGCCTGCTCTGCATATTTTTCAGCCATAAGGTGTTTCAGTATTGTCAATTGGGTCATAAATACCGATGAAAACCAGGGCTTTTGTCTGCGTGAAGTATTCAGCATGTCCCTGTTTTCGATGGTTACGCCTTTACCCACGCCCCAGTCCACAAACCGGCCGTAGTATTCAAACGCAAAGTTTACGTATTGCGGTTTTCCATCGGCGCTGGTGTTGATGTGGTGGTAGAAGCTGTTCAGCAACTGGCCAGAACTGCCGATGCCCATGGCCTTGATTTTCTTCAGCCATTCTTTAATGGTGATTTCTGCCCAGGCTTCAACGGTGAGTGATGTATCTAAATTTTCTGCCATAGCCCCCTTCGCTTCGCTCGTCCCCCAAAGGGGGACAATGTTCGTAGATTATATTTACTATGTAGTCCAGTCATCAGCGTTATAGGTTATTTGTGCCTGGTTGGGTACCGATATGGTGAACATCATCCCGTGGCAGTTGTCGCCAATGGGACCGATGGTTTGGTAGGGTATGTTGTCGAACTGCAGGAAGGTTAGTCCCTGGTTCAGGTCGAGTTTGTCGTGCAACATTTTGGCAATAATTTTCAGCCCAATATTTTTGCAGTTTAGTATGGCCTGTTGTTTGGCATCGTGGTCGTTTAGGCTCACATGCTCTACCACGTAAAATGTGTAGTTGGGAACATCGAGATAATTGTTGGATGTGCTGCGGTCGCCAATGGCGCCGTCCATATTGTCGTGAATCAGCATGGCGGGGTATCCGATATCGCTGATCATGCTTAGCAGCTCGTCGAGTTGCGCGAGCGACGAGATGCGGAAGAATTTCGGGGTTTCTTCGGTGTGGCCGATTGCTTTTAGCTTTTCGGCGCAGGTTTTCATGTATGTTGCAAAGTTGAAATTCATTGAGTTTAATGTTTAAAGTTTAAAGAGAACCACATAGGGCACATAGAATATTTTATTGCTGATTGTTCCATTGTTACTTTTTTGCTTTTGCTTGTTTATTTTGTCTGACCATTTCGTTGAGCTGGCCGAAGGCTTCCCATATTTGTGTTTGCAGTATTTCCTTGTTTTTGGTGATGTCGCCCTGGTTGAGGGCAATGAGCACCTGTTTCATATTATCTACATGGTTTTGTTTTTCGGATGAAACTGCGGCTGAGTTAAACAGGTGCGGGTGCTTTTCGATGATGGCATTGCGGCATCCTACGTAAAAAACGTACACAGCCATTTGTTTTTCGTGCGGCAACAGCTTAAACCAGCGTGCGCGGCGGGTGTAGTTGTAATCGTTGAATGACTGACGGCGGTCGCCGTTGTACCCGGGGCTGTTTGGCCGGTAGGGTTTTACCTGTGGCCGGTAAAGGATGGCGCACAATTGCCGCAGGTAAACGGGGTTCTGCTGCTGGTGGAAGGCATCGAGGATGCGTTCGGCAAATAAGAATTCGTGAACCGTCATATTGTAGCAACTGTTCGACGGACCGAAAAACCGTTTGTGCAGGATCCGGAAGTGCGGGAAAAGGTTTTTTGTGAGTTTGCTATCTTCGGTAAACAGGTGAACGGCACGCAGGAACCAGTGCATTTCGTCAACCGAAAGTGAAAAGCGTATTTTTCCTTTCCGGAAGAAATAATAAACGTGATCGGCAATTATTTGTTTAGGCAGCACTTTAATGCCGGTGAACTTTACAAACAGGTAGGTTTTAAATTTAAACTCGGTGAGGTTCAACCGGTAGAGCTTGCACAGGTATAGCAGTTGCCGTCGGGTGAGCTGGTTCCATGAGGTGTGGAAATGTAAATCGAGTGTTTTCATGATTTTTCTCGCTAAGGCGCAAAGGCGCAAAGTTTATTATCCTGGTCCTCCGGCTACAAAGAAGCCGGAGTCTTCGTTGTCTTCGTCGGCGTTGTCGTAGGGCGCTTCGTAGCCGTAGGTTTGGTAAGTGGGGTAACTAAGTATGTTGGTTACCAGTACCGAAATGGCACGGGCAAAAAACGAGGCGCCTTTGTTTTTCCAGAGGTTTCCTGATTTTTCGGGGTCGTTGTCGTTCAGCCAGTTTTGGTAACTCATAAATGCCAGCGCTTTCTGGAAGAGGGGCTTCACGGTGGCATCGTCGCCGGCCTGCAATTCGGTCAGGAATTCGGTACTGAGCGTTTGGGCAAACAGCGTTAACTCGAGGGTTGTTAGGTTAGTTTTTAAATCGACAAACTGGTGGCGTTTTAAATCGAGGCGCGTTTGGGTGTTGAATGTTGTGGTGTCGGGAATCAAACTGCCGGTATTCAGGCTGCATTTGTTCCATCCGGAATAGGGCGCTGTTTCCACGTTATCTTCCAGGAATCCAAGCAGGATATCGAGAAAATCGTTGGCAGCCTGGCGGCATCCGTTTACAAAAGCGCGTACCCGTTCCACACTGGCCGGTGCAATGTTGTTGTTGCGCACCACGCCAAAGCCGTAGGAGGTGAGCACCACATCGAAAAAAGGCGATGCTTCCATAATCGAGAGGTTGGCCAGTACGGGCACCACTTTTTGCACCAGCGTTTCGTCGGGCGTGTCGCCATCGAGGTTACTCATGAGCGTATCACCGAGGAACCGGGGCAGATGTTTGTACAGCGCACGGGTTTCGAAACCCGAGTATTTATTGAAATCGAAGCTGCTGGTTTGCAGCGGTACGTATTTTTGTATGTCGGCACTTGTTAACAGCATTATTCTGATGTTTTGGTTACACTTCCTGTTTTTTCTTTATCGAGGGTGGTGAGTTCCAGGTTGGGGATTACAAAATGCAGATCGTCGGGCCAGTTGTTGATGGCTTTAATTACATAGAGCGGACGCAGGAGTCGGTCGCGGAACGGTTTCAGCGTAGTCTGTTTAAGTATGAACAACTCGCGGGCTTCGGTACCGCTGATATTTTTGTTTTTGCCCGGCGATGCACCTACCAAACTGGGGTGCACCAGCATACCGTAAGAGATGATGTTTGAAACCTCTTCGGAATCCTCGATGTAATCGCCTCCCTCTTTTTTGCCACCATTAATAGCTTCAATTTT
>JAGYOI010000102.1 GCA_018399395.1 Prolixibacteraceae bacterium | reverse complement strand
ACACCTGGGTTGAAATCAGCAACGTTAATTCTATTTTCTTTTGTTGAAATAATTCTAACACCTGCTAAATTATATACAATCTTAATTTGATCATCGGCACCTTCAATATTAATTACATTATTAGTTACCGGATTAGGATAAATTTTCAAGTTATTAATTTCAGTATTGAAATTACTAATACCAGTTGAATATTCAAGATTTTGTACTTCAGCAACATTTGTATTGTTATAACCATTATCCAAAAACCAGGTACGGTCACCTATTGGGCCACCATCGGTAGCGGCTTTCAACAATTCTGAATTGGTATATTTAAGATTATAAATCATTGGATCAGTAGGCATTAACACATTACCATCAGGATCCTGGAATATTTTTGGCATGTAATTTTCTTTCACATCAGGTGCA
The DNA here is from genome assembly GCA_018399395.1 of Prolixibacteraceae bacterium. GTDB lineage: Bacteria > Bacteroidota > Bacteroidia > Bacteroidales > Prolixibacteraceae > Roseimarinus. The sequence goes on along the minus strand of JAGYOI010000102.1, from coordinate 5,191 downwards.
CCTTCTGGTCCATACATTACTTTAGCCCACATGATCATTTCTTCAGAAAAATCGGGATAATCGATAAATCCGGGATCAAGGCTGGTTGTATTCTCAATAACAAGATTTGGATATGCCTCATCATTGTCAAACATTCCCCGCGCACGTGAATTCATTAAACCATCATGAAAATCCGGGTCAGCAACCAAGTATTCCTGATAATAATAAATTGTGTCTTCAGGTATATCACTTGATCCATCATAATTCTTAGCCCACTCCCAAAAATCTTTAATATCAGGATGAACGTAATTGTTGTTATTTAACACCTTAACATCACGTTGAGCTTCTTCAGCTAATAAAGGTTCACCAAGAGCTGTTGTAGTATCATTAACCTGAATAATTTCATAATACATTGTATCCATATTAATAATACCATATGGTGTATCAATATCTCTCCCACTGCGTAAACCTACTGTTTCACCATTTGTAAAGGCATTTACAAATAAGTTATTACTAAATTCTGCATTCATCCATTCTTTACCAACAAAAAGGTGGTGTGTATTATCAACAAAAGTACAGTTTTTAATTTTAAGACTTTTTTGAGTTGTTTCACCAAAATTGAAAGCAATAAAATGACTTTGATAGAAAGTACAGTTTTCAACATTAACTTCAATATCCTTAATATTATTTGGAACAAATGCAAAACCATTCCACCAATCGTTATTTATACCGCCCCTGAATCGCATCAGAATATTTGAAAGATTAAGTTTCAGGCCATTCTTAGCACCAGCCAGCCACATTGAACGGCTAAAATCTAATACCATATCGTGCATGGTAACACTCTGATTTTCACCAGCTGAATACAAACTGATACCAGATCTTGCCCATGGCCCCAGGTTACCACCCTCTGTCTCAGCAATTTCCATGATATGAATGCCTTCTAAATGCAAATCTTTACCAGCATCAAGAATGTTCCACCCACTAAACTCCTCTTTAAATAGCATAACCGGACGTAATTGATCAGGTGAAGTTCTTTTCTCACCAACAATAGTCAAATCATAACTACTTGCATTGAGTGTTCCTGATAAAGAATACCAGCCATCTACTTCAAGTTTATAAACTTTGTGTTGACGTTCACCCGTACTTGTAGTATCTCCAGCTATAATCTCATTAAGAGGTACATCCATAGCATCAGCCGAGGTAATAAAAAGCGTATCGCCATTACTTGTTTGTGCATTGACAATATTTACAGAAAATATTGTCATACTTGTAAATAAGACTAAAAAAAATAAATAATTTTTCATAATTTGAATGTTTAATTAATAAATAAATTTAATGATTGTTATAAATCATGTTTATTAGAACGAATAACGTATTCCAAGTGAACCACTTGCCCCGTAAAACTCTTCATAAGTAATGAACTTACGGGCATATTGATATTGCTTGTCTGTTATGCCGGTTAAATTATTAACCAATAATTGCATCGATAAACCTTTAACAGGAAGCTTTTGATTTAATGATAAATCCCAACGTTGGTAACTATGTGTATAACCATCGTCTTCAGGTCTGTTACCTTTCCATGCCATAGCATCTCCTTGATAATTATAGGCCAGACGTACAGAAAAACCCTTATAATCATACCCTAAGGATACATTCATTGTAAAGTCAGGCTGGTCGATCAACCTACGTGTTAATATGGTATCAACCCTTACATCCTTAAATTCCCATGGCCTTGTACCATAGTATTCTTTTTCTAACCGTGATTCATAGTATTGTGATTTAGACTCCATTAATGAGAAGTTTGCATTAAGAACCAATCCATTAAATGGTTTTGGGAGATACCAAAATGAAGTTTGCAAGTCGAATTCAGCTCCTCGTATTGAAGAAGGTTCAGGACTGTTAAACCAAACCATAACACTCTGCCCTTTACTTATCGTAAGATCTTCATAACCATGTACAAGATTATCAGCTTCTTCATCAATAACTTTAAAGTTCCTGACATAATAAAAGTCAGAAATCTCTTTATAGAACCCACCAATTGTAAATAGTCCTATATATTTATTGTAAAAAGATAGAATTAAATCCAAGTTTTCAGAACGAGAAGGTTCCAGGTTCATATTCCCTGCAGGATTAATCATCGATCTGCGGAAGTCTCTGTAATATCGAGGAATAAAGCTATAATAGCCAGGTCTTGCAAGAGATTGTGAATATGCCAATCTTATATCAGCCCACTTTAAATATTGAAACTTAACATTAACACTTGGCAATAAAAATTGATTTACCCTTTCGTTCGGTCCTAATTGATTTACCTGTGTAAGTTTCCTGTCAAGTTCCTGCTTAACACCATGACCTGAATAAGTTGTTCGCTCTTCCTCATAACGCAAACCTGCATTTATTGATAATTTACGTCCAATATTTAAATCGGTCATAAAGTATGCTGCTGTCAAACGCTCACTGCCATCATAGTCACTTGCCGAGCTCTCGGGATTTGTCAGAAAAATACCTACATCTTCGAATCTTCTGTCAACCATTGTATTTAACATATGGTCAACATTGTTCCTGCTGGCAAAATCTTTAAGTAAAACCCGGTCATCTAAAATTGATTGCTCCCATCCCCTCTCGTAAAGTGGTGAAGCATTAACTAAATCGTTATATTGACGTGGCAACCATGAATATTCGGGCATAGCATCGGCAAATGCATTAATTACAATTTTAGCATCACCACCGGTAACGATACCACCCAGCAGATTTGAGTCATAACTTCTGTCTTTAAAACGCATTTTGCCCCCAATTTTTACTTTTCCTGAAAAACCATCAGAAATTTTGAAAGGCAATTTTAAGTTCGTTTGCAAAGTTATTTCTTGTTGTTGAAATTCTACATCTTCTTGACTTAAAGCATCAATCAGATAACTTGCTGGTTGTTCATTAATATTTGGTATGATCTCATATGCCGTTTTACCATATGTATTTTCAAGAAATTTATCAGATATGGGTGACTCGCCTGATTTATTATAATGAAAAGTCAATCTGTTATTTCCCGGATCATTTCTTAAACCATTTGTGAAAGAAGCTCCGAAGTCGAAATCGGCAAAATTGAATACTTTTGTTTCAAGCCTTAAACTAGATACAAATGTTGAATTATTAGAAATAATTGAATTTTGTTGTTTTGTAATCCCTGGTTGGGTTCCTACCGCAACATTGTAATTTTTCTCCCAACGGTCTTCATTAAATAGATTATAAATGGTATTGAACTGAATTTTTCCCTGTGGCAATCTGTAATCTGCAATAACATTAGCACTGTAGCGTTCGCGCCTGATCTCATGAAGCTGAAAACCCCCACTTTGCAAATACACTCCTTCATTAGAACTCTCCCGGTTATCTCTTCCGTAACTTGCCGACAACCTTTCTCTTGAACGATCAACACTCTCAGCATTGATCTGTGCAATCACCCCTAGCTTATTATTAAAAAAACGATTACTCCCCTGCAAGCTTGCCCTGTAAGAGTTAAAGCTGTTGGTTAATCCATTGTACATATTTTCGACAATGGCATTAATTTTTAAATCTTCAGGTGCAGTTGCCAGTTTCAAATCAACAATAGCACCAACCACGTCAGCATCATCCTGGGCTGTTAGCGATTTGCGCACTTCAATACCATCAAGCATATATTGTGAAATACCTGCCAAACCAACAGCATTATTATTTTGATCTGTTGATGGCATTCTCACACCATTAACAGTTACCAGGTTAAGATTTGGCTGCATGCCACGAACCACGACCTGATCTCCTTCACCAGAACTTCGTTTAATTGACACGCCGGCTATACGACCAATAGATTCTGCAGCATTTGCGTCGGGAACTTCTTTCATTTGTTCTCCTGATATCATATTCGATACAGTTACAGAACCAACCTGATCATTAATTGCCTTACGTTGCCCCTGTGCTTGTATTGTCACAATAACATCACCTAGTTCCAGACTACCTGATTCTAATTGCACATTTATTTCATCCTGCCCGGTATATGCTACTTCTTTGGTTTGATATCCCAAAAAAGAAAACAAGATTACACTTTCCTGAGGCACATTATTTAAAGTGTAATTTCCATTTACATCGGTTACAGTACCTTTAGTTGTACCTTTTATAATAATGTTTACACCAACTAAAGATTCATTAGTTTTTGAATCATTAACTCTTCCTTTTAACTCATCGGCATACGAAGAAAAAATACCAGCCAACATTAATATCAGCATTAAAATTGATCTTTTCATTGTTATTTATAGTTTGATTAATTAGTACTTAATTTTTTATTTCTATCAATTGTTTTCTAAGGCTTAATCGTTGAAGTAAAATTACACCTATGGCATTCCGCAGTGATATAAAAACAAACCAAATTCTTATAAAAATGTGTCAAATTTCATTTAGAAGAATAATACCTTAAATGCTCAAACAATAAAAAATAAAAGAGGGAGAACCAGCCCCCTCTTCCACTAAAATCACTTACTTGAGTAACATTAAACTAAACTAAACTTCGCATTTTATAATGAATAAACACTTAAACTTACTGGTACAAAAGAAGCATAAATGAAAATAAGAGACGTATAATTTTTGGTCATAAACTTATAATCGATATTCAATCACTATTTATAGCAAACGAGCTTAACTTTTTTCTGATAAAATAATAAGCAAATCAATATAATAAAGAATTAAAAAAAATAGGAGAGAATATTTCCCTCCTATTTTTAACTATTCAAATATTAACGCTACTTAACAATTAATTTTTCTGAAACTACTCCTCTTTCAGAAGTAACATTTAAAAAGTATACACCTGGATTCAATGCAGATGCATCAATCTGTATTGTGTTAGATTGTGGCATATTATACTTCAGTATAGTTGCTCCAACCATGTTTAATATACTTACTTTAGCATTTGGCGATATTTCGCCATCCACCGACAAATTAACATAGTTTTGTGCCGGATTTGGGTATAAACTAATCTCAAAATCAGCTTTGTTCATATCGCCAGTAAACGTCATGTCTTGATCAATTTCTAAACTTTTTGATGATGACGGATTTACAATAAATGCATCAAAACTGTTATTTAATCATTACATATCAGATTTCATGTGTAGAACACACATCAATTCACAAGTAATAAAAAAACAACACACTTATTACCATTACTTTACAACAAGTTTATCAGACTGCCCCTTGAAGG
>JAGYOI010000101.1 GCA_018399395.1 Prolixibacteraceae bacterium | reverse complement strand
CGTTGTAACTGCCCGGTTTAATGTTTATGCGTAATTTCTTACCTTCAACATTCAAAATGCGTTGCGCTCCGTGGTAAGCTTCTGTCAGACTGACTATAATTAATTACCATCTATCGTTAATCATCCGAAAAATGAACCAGGATATCCCGGTATTCATTGAAAATCTTCGATTTTGACAAGAAACCGCGGTATTTGCCGTTTTCGGTTACCGGAAGGTTCCAGGCCTTGGTCTTTTGGAATTTTTTCATTACCGAGTCCATGTTTTCATTCATGTCAACAATAGCAGGGGGCGAAATCATTAAATCGTTCACGTAAGTATTATCATAAAGGGCGCGGTTAAAAATTATGGGCCTAACGTTTTCCATCAGAACAACACCAACTAATTTTTCATCATCATCCAGTACCGGGAAAATATTTCTTTTAGAATGGGGTACTTTTCGTACAAAGTCCCGTAATGTTTCATCGTCTTTCAGTACAATAAAACCGGTTTCAATAAGTTTTTCGGTATCGAGCATCACCAGTACATTCCGGTCTTTATGGTGTGTAAGAAGCTCGCCCTTTTCGGCCAGTCGTTTGGTGTAAATCGAGTGGGGCTCGAAAATCATAATGGTAATGTACGAAATAGTCGCAACTAAAATTAGCGGCAGTATCAGGTCGTACCCTCCGGTTATTTCAGCAATAAGAAATATGGCAGTCAAAGGGGCATGCATAACTCCCGACATAACCCCCGACATACCTACAAGGGCAAAGTTGCTTTCGGGCAGATTAACCGATGAAAACATATTAAGTGTATGAACCAAAAAATATCCCGCAAAGCTACCTACAACCAATGTTGGTGCAAAAATACCACCCACACCTCCTGCGCCGGTTGTTGAGGCCATAGCAACAACTTTAAAAATCAATACTGCAAACAATAACAAAATAAACCAAATGGTTCCGGGTTCAACATTGGCGAAAAATGAATTGTGAAAAATTGTGCCTCCTTCTCCGTGAAGAATGGTGCTGATATAGTTATAGCCTTCGCCCCAAACCGATGGGAACATAAATATGAGCAGGGTTAAGATGCTGCCGCCAACCAATAAACGCACAAGCTTATTGGTTATTTTTTTATACTTTTTTTCAATCAATAGGGTGGCCCTTGTAAAGTAAACCGATACAAAGCCGCAAAAAACACCTAAAATAATATAGTATCCAATGTTTTCAATGGCAAAGCTTTGTGCCAGTTTGAAAGTCAGCAACATACTGTCGCCCATAAAAAAGTAGGCTACTGTTGTTGCCGTTACGGCCGATATCATCAAGGGTATCAGTGAGGCCATGGTAAGGTCGAGCATCAGTACTTCGAGGGTGAAAAGCAACCCGGTTAGCGGGGCTTTAAATATTCCGGCAATGGCGCCCGCGGCACCACAGCCAACCATTAGGGTGATTTTACGGTAATCGAGTTTAAATACCCTGGCCAAATTCGATCCAATTGCAGAGCCGGTAAGTACTACAGGGGCCTCAGCCCCTACCGAGCCCCCAAAGCTTATGGTGATTGTGCTGGACAGCATTGATGTCCATGTATGGTGTTTTTTGATTAAACTGTTTCTTTTTGATATGGATTGTAGTACACGTGTAACACCATGACTGATGTTGTCCCTTACAACATATTTTACAAACAGGAATGTGAGGGCAATCCCAATTATTGGAAAAATAAGGTAAGAGTATGCGCCCTGGTTTAAAAAATTATCGTTGAGCAGGGTAATGGATGAATGTATGAGGTTTTTAAGAATTACAGCAGCCAGGCCACTAATGCCGCCAACCAAAACACTTAATATCAAAATAAATGTTCGCTCCGGAATGGTCCGGACCCGCCAAATATTAAACCTTCGCAAAGAATTATTAATACTTATTTTCACAATTTACACTTTAACGTACTGTTTTATGCTGCAAAAGTAAGGTTAATTGAACAATTAAAGGGTGCTTTCGAATAATTTTTGTTCAATGTTAAGCATATTAAAATATGCCTGTATTTTTTACAAATTCTTATATATTCGTTAATATTGAAGGGTCATTATAAAGATAAACAAATATGGAAGATTTAGCAGTTGGAACAAGGGTTTCGCACCCTGCATATGGTGAGGGGCTTGTAAGTAAGTCCCACCTCACGGTTTATGAAATATTCTTTGAACATGGAGGTAAAGTTGAACTTACCAAATATAACCCCGACCTGAAAATATTGAGTGAGCCCGATGATAAGCCACGCACTGGTTTGTCGCTTGCCGAAATTGAAGAGGCCATAACTTTTGTGATGGATAAATATCAGGGCATAACCTTTGATGTGAAAATAGCCGATAAGTGGAAGGGGGGTAAGTTGGTGATGACGCCACTAAACGAAGATTTACAATCGAAAGAAGTATCGATGGAGGCATTTTTCCATAAAATTGTAATGCTGCGCGACCGTTTGCGGGTTTTAGAGCAAAATATCAACAACCATCCCAAACTCGACGATGAAGACCGCTTGCACCTTCAGCAATACATTACAAGGGCTTACGGTAGTTTAACTACGTTTAATGTATTGTTTGCCGAGAAAGAAGATTATTTCAGGGGTCAGAAAAAATAAGCAGATGACTTCAAATCCGGCTAATCATTTTAAATATTGCCCGCGTTGTGCCGCTAAAGGCGTTTTTAACGAAAAAGAGAAGGCTTTCAAATGTCATAGCTGTGGTTTTCATTTCTTCTTAAATTCGTCGGCAGCTGTTACGGCAATCATTTTCGATCCTGAAGGCCGTTTGCTTATGGTGCGCCGGGGTATTGAGCCACACTACGGAAAACTCGATTTCCCCGGTGGTTTTGTCGACCCGTGTGAAAGTGCCGAGCAGGCCATGATGCGCGAAATTAAAGAAGAGCTTGATTTGGTGCCCGATGATATTCGTTATTGGGGAAGTTTCCCAAACGAATATCTTTATTCGGGAACCATAGTCAACACCACCGACATCGTTTTTAAATGCACGATAAGCGATTTTACTATGCTTAAACATCTCGACGATGTGATGGATTTTGAATTTGTGGATGTGCATGATGTCGATATTGAACAATTGCCGTTTCAGTCGGTTCAAAACATTATTAAACAACTACAGGATGAACAAGATTAAAGAAAGAATTGAAGCACTGCGTAAAGCGATGAAGGAGAATAACCTTCAGGCTTATTTGATAAATGGTTCCGACCCGCACATGAGTGAGTATGTACCTGCCCACTGGCAATCACGCCCTTTTATGTCGGGGTTTACCGGTTCTTTTGGTTATATGGCCGTTACCATGGACAAAGCGGCTTTGTGGACCGATTCGCGCTACTACCTTCAGGCAGGCGAAGAGTTGAAAAACACCGGTATTGAAATGATGAAAGCACGTGAGCCCGAGGCGGTAACACTGGAGCAATGGATTGCTGGTGAACTGCATCCGGGCTCAACTGTTGGATTTGACGGTACATGTTATTCACTCGCCGAAGCCGAAAGTTTTGAAGGCTTTTTCAGTGAAAATGATTTACAGGTTCAATCAGGTGTCGATTTGCTTGCCGGGGTGTGGCAAAATCGTCCGGGAATGCCCGATAGCAAAGCATTTTTACATCCAACCCAATGGGCCGGTTTGTCGCGGACCGAAAAGTTTGCAAAGTTGAACAAAGAATTAGAAAAAGCCGGGGCTGATTTAATGGTTTTGTCGGCACTTGACGATATTGGCTGGACATTTAACATCCGTGGTGCCGATGTTGAGTGTAACCCTGTTGTGCTTTCATTTGCAGTTGTTGGTCAGAATGCAGTAAAACTTTTTATTGATAAATCGAAGTTTGAAGAAAAAGACCTGACAGAAATAAAGAACGACGGGGTAGAAGTGTTGCCTTACAAATCGTTTTACATAGAGTTAAAAAGTATTAAGGGTAAAACGGTTATGATTGACCCGGCACGCACTAATTATCATGTTTTCAATATGCTGAATAACAACAATAAAATAAAACGGCAGCTTTCGTTTCCGGCTCTTTTAAAATCGTGTAAAAACAATGCAGAACTTGTCGGCATGAAAAAAGCACACATCGCTGATGGCCTTGCTTTGCTCAACTTTCAGCTTTGGATGGAAGAGAAACTGGGGAAAGAAACCATTACAGAATACGATGTGGCCATGAAACTTGAAGCTTTTCGTGCGGAGCGGGAAGGATACGTGGGTACTAGTTTTTTCCCCATTGTAGGATACCTCGACCACGGCGCAATTGTGCATTTCAGGGTGTCGCCCGAAACGGCCAACGAGCTGAAGCCCGAGGGGATATTGCTGTTCGATTCGGGTGGGCAATACGAATACGGTACAACTGATATTACCCGCACCATATCGCTGGGACCGGTAACCTATAAAATGAAGCGCGACTTTACCCAGGTTTTGAAAGGTATGATTAACCTGAGCAGCATTAAATTCCCAAAGGGAACAAAAGGCTGTCATCTCGATGTGTTGGCCCGTGCTGCATTGTGGAACGACCAAAAAAATTATGGTCATGGCACTGGTCATGGTGTGGGCGCTTTTATGAATGTGCATGAAGGGCCTGCAAGTATTCGCCCCGATTTAAATGACCAACCATTACGTGTTGGGAATATTTTCTCGGATGAACCCGGTATATATCGTGCCGGTGAATATGGTATTCGTATCGAAAATCTGGTTCATGTGGTTGAAGACGTTGAAAATGGGTTTGGAACATTCTTCAAATTTGAAACATTGACCAAGTTCCCTATTTGTACAAAACTCATTGATACAACTTTGCTTACAGCCGACGAAATTAACTGGATAAACGATTATCACAAAGATGTACAAAACTCTTTAAGTCCTTTTGCTGACGAGAAGCAACTGAAATTGTTAAAGCGCTTAACAATGCCAATTTAATACTTATGCATAACGGTGCGATTTGTTATCTTTACTTATTGTGCCATCAAAAAAAAGATTTTGCAACTAAGAATAATATGGAACAGAAAAACAAATTAAAAATAGCAATCATACAGCCTGATACGGCATGGGAAGATGCCGATTCGAACCGTTTTATGCTCACCAATTTAATTGCTGAGATTCCAAAAGGAGTGGATTTGGTTATTATGCCCGAGGTTTTTGTTTCGGGGTTTACGATGAATGCTGCTAAAGTTGCTGAAAAAATGCATGGTCCCACAATTGCATGGATGAAAGAAATTGCAGCAGAAAGGGCGTTTGCACTTTGTGGTAGCTTAATTGTTGAAGAGAAGGGTTTGTATTATAATCGATTTGTATGGGTGTCGCCTAACGGAGAGACTTTTACATACGATAAACGTCATCTTTTTACCATTGAGAAGGAAACAGAGAATTACACCAAGGGTAAATCACATACTTTAATCGAATATAAAGGCTGGAAGATTCTTCCGCAAATATGTTATGATGTACGCTTTCCCGTTTGGAACAGAAATATTCAGGGGTACGACCTGATGATTGATGTTGCTAACTGGCCGGCAGTGCGCCGAAAGGTATGGAAAATATTGAACCGGGCCCGTGCTATAGAAAACCAATGCTACGTAGCAGCTGTAAACCGGATAGGGAAAGACGACACCCCGATTGATTATTCGGGCGATTCGATGATTATCGATTTTAAGGGTAAGCCAATATT
>JAGYOI010000100.1 GCA_018399395.1 Prolixibacteraceae bacterium | reverse complement strand
ACAACCCGATTTTTCGATACGTTTTTTAAGTTGTTGTCCTACATCGTGCAGGTGCGCATGCCCGGGAACCATTTGTGTAAAAGAATTCACCACTGCAATAATGGGTTTCTTCATCTGGTCGTTAGTCATACCATTTGCACGCCATAAAGCACGTGCGCCTGCCATTCGGCGGCCTTGTGTTGTAGTTGAACTTCTTAGTTTGCTCATTTTATTTGTATTTTTATTCCTCTTTAAAGGTTTTTTATAATTATTTTAATCAATATCGCCCTTGTGCCGGATTATGATAAAAAAAAACCATCCTCGATTTGAGAATGGTCTTATGATATCAATTTTTTATATACAACAAACCATCCTCACTTCATCGAAATGACTTCCACGACGAGTAGAAAAAGAATGGCTATGTTGATAATTTGTGTCATATTTTTCTTTTGTTGGGAACAAATGTAGAAATAAAAATCAAAAATCAAAATCAGGTAAAAGACAAAATGCTATTTTTCTTATAAAATCTATAAATAAAGGGGTTTTTAGTTTCATTTCATAAGATGCGAGCCGAATTTTACACGGAAATGTTCAAAAACTAAAACTTAAACAGGCTTTTTACTTAGCATAAAAAACTGTAAATTGAGCACCACAATCATTAAAAACAACGTTTATAAAACCTTACTACATGGAACCATTCAACCCGGTCGATTTTTTTCAGGTAAAACCCCGAATGCGTTATTTTGGCGGCGAAGCTTTTGCCCGTTTTATCATGCACCTTATGCGCCTCCGTAAAGTGAACAAACTTTACACAGAATTATCAAAAGAAGAAGGCATTGGTTTTATCGATAAACTTATAGAAACCCTGGATATAAAATACGAATTTGACGAATCGCAACTCAAGAAAATCCCGGAGAAAGGCCCTTTTATCGTTGTGTCGAATCACCCTTATGGCGGTCTCGATGGTATTTTGCTTATAAAAATCATAAGCGCTGTTCGTCCTGATTTCAGAATTCTAGCAAATTCATTTTTAAAAAAAATTGAGCCCCTCAATGAGTTTTTTTTAACGGCCAACCCGTTTGAAGAGGAAAATCAAAACATGGACGGAGTGGAAAAAACACTGTCGCACCTTCATGAGGGCAAGGCATTGGGGATTTTTCCAGCCGGGGAAGTTTCGGGTTACGACCAGTTTTATAATGTAGTGGACAAAGAATGGCAGTCATCGGTAGTTAAATTAATAAAAAAAGCTGATGTGCCGGTTATCCCAATATATTTCAGCGGCACAAACTCACGCATGTTCCACGTTTTAGGTAAGATAAACCCCAGGCTTAAAATGGCAAAGTTACCTTCGGAACTTTTTCATAAAAAGCGTAAAGAAATAAGCATCCGTATTGGCTCGCTGATACGAAAAAATGAAATTAGCGAATTCACCGATGTCTTTCAACTTGCCCGGTTTTTAAGGGCTAAAACCTATGTGCTCGGAGCCTATAAAGACATCGAAATCCATAATTTCTTCAAGAACAGGCCATCACGCAAAAAAGAATCACAAGAAGAGATCATCCCGCCAACAAAAAAAGAAACGCTCCTTACTGAGATTGACAGCATTAAAGGAAACTACAAGCTTTTCTCCATAAAAAAATATACGGTTTATTGTGCCCCGTCAAAACTGATCCCCAACTTACTGAACGAAATTGGGCGCTTACGCGAAATCACCTTCCGCGAAGTTGGTGAGGGCACCAACCGAGCCATCGATATTGACGAATATGACCTCTACTATAACCAAATGTTTATATGGGATGATGATGAACAATGTATTGTTGGTGCCTACCGGATGGGACCCGGGCACGATATCCTGCAACAGTTTGGCATACATGGTTTTTACATCAGCAGCCTCTTTCGTTTAAAAAGTGCGATGAAACCTGTTCTCGACCAGTCAATTGAGCTTGGCCGTTCGTTTGTTGTGCCCGAATATCAACGCAAACCCCTACCCCTGTTTATGCTTTGGAAAGGTATTTTGTATTTCTTGCTTAAAAACCCCGAATACCGCTACCTGATCGGGCCGGTGAGCATCAGCAACAATTACTCGCCGGTATCGAAAGACAGCATCATACGTTTTATTACCGAGAACTATTTTAACAACGAACTGGGCAAATACATCAAGCCCCTAAAAAGTTATCGGTTTATCAGCGAAAATGAAGACATCAACCTGTTGCTGGAGAATGCCGGCAACGACCTGAACAAGTTTGATAAAATTATTGGCGATATTGACCGGGTAAACAACGGCATTCCGGTTTTACTGAAAAAATACCTGAGCCTCAACGCTAAAATACTGGCTTTTAATGTTGACCCCAATTTCAACAATTGCCTCGATGGATTAATTATTCTCGACATATACGATGTACCCCAAAAAACCATTGAATCGTTATCGAAAGAAGTAAACGACGGCTCTATTTTAGAACGATTCTATTCGAGCCGGGAGTTGAATAAACCGGAATAAAACATTATATTACCTTTTCTAATAATAAAAGAATAAAAATTATGGCTGAACCAAAAATTGCAGACAAAAAACCCGCAGCAGTAAACTTAGAACCCGGAAAATATTTCTGGTGTGCATGTGGGCGAAGTAAAAACCAGCCTTTTTGTGATGGCTCACATCAAGGCACTGAATTTACGCCACTTCCGTTTGAGGTAACCGAAGAAAAAACTTACTACCTGTGCCAGTGCAAGCACAGCAATAACAAGCCATATTGCGATGGCACACATACGAAGTTATAGTTATTGGTTCCCGATATCGCTACACTCATCGGGACTGGTCGCTTAAGCTCCCAGCATTAAGTCATTGGTAATTGGTAATTGGTCAGCAGTCATTAGAGTCATTGTTTTTTTGAATAATGACTGCTGACAAATGACTTTGTTTTAGGCATCGATGTTCGCGTATGTTGCATGTTTCTCGATAAATGCACGGCGTGGAGGTACCTCGTCGCCCATCAGCATTGAGAATATATGGTCGGCTTCTGCTGCGTTTTCAATGGTAACCTGCTGAAGTGTACGGCCTTCGGGATTCATGGTGGTTTCCCAAAGTTGTTCCGAGTTCATTTCACCCAGACCTTTGTAACGCTGGATGTGTACATTGCTTTCTTTACCGTTACCAAGTACATCTATAAGTTGCAGGCGCTGCTGTTCAGTCCATGCATAATCTTCTTTTTTGCCCCTTCTGATTAAGTACAGTGGAGGAGTGGCAATGTAGAGGTAACCTGCCTTTATGAGTTCCCGCAGGTAACGGAAAAAGAGTGTCATGATAAGTGTTGCAATGTGGCTGCCATCAACATCGGCATCGGTCATGATTATCACTTTTTTATAACGGAGCTTCTCCATATTAAGGGCTTTGGCGTCATCTTCGGTTCCAACCGACACGCCTAATGCTGTAAATATGTTTCTTACCTCCTCGCTTTCGAAAACGCGATGTTGCATTGCCTTTTCAACATTGAGGATTTTACCTCTCAGGGGCAGGATTGCCTGATATTTACGATAGCGGCCCTGCTTTGCTGTACCACCCGCCGAATCACCCTCTACAAGGAATATTTCGCAATTGTCAGGATCTTTGTCTGAGCAGTCTGCAAGTTTTCCGGGTAAGCCTCCGCCGGTCATCACGTTTTTACGTTGTACCAATTCACGTGCTTTTCGTGCAGCATGGCGTGCCTGTGCAGCTAAAATCACTTTCTGGACAATCTGTTTGGCATCTTTTGGGTGCTCTTCAAGGTAGTACGAAAGGATTTCGCTTACAGCCTGGTCAACCGCTAAGCTTATTTCTGAGTTCCCGAGTTTGGTTTTAGTTTGTCCTTCGAATTGTGGTTCGGCAACTTTTACGGAAACAACTGCTGTAAGGCCTTCGCGAAAATCGTCACCGCTTATATCGAATTTGAGCTTGTCGAGCATACCCGATTTATCGGCATAATTTTTCAGTGTACGTGTTAACCCACGGCGAAAACCAGTGAGGTGTGTACCACCTTCGATGGTATTAATATTGTTAACGTACGACTGAATATTTTCGGTAAAAGAAGTGTTATAGTGTAATGCAATTTCAACGGGCACATCGTTTTTTTCCGTTGCAATATTGATGGTTTCGTCAATCAATTTTTCGCGTGTCTCATCCAAAAACTCCACAAACTCTTTTAACCCTTCTTCTGAATAAAAAGTATCGTTTTTGTATCCGTTATCTTCTTCAATTTCCCTTTTGTCGATTAAAGTGAGTTTGATACCGGCATTTAAAAAAGCCAATTCGCGCAAACGGGCCTGGAGAATTTCGTATTTATATGATGTTACAAGAAATATCGACTGGTCGGGCTTGAAAGTGATGATGGTACCTGTTTTATCGGTTTCACCAACAACCTTAACTTCACCTTGTGGTTTTCCTTTCTTGTATTCCTGTACCCATGTTTTTCCGTCGCGGTGTATTTCGGCCTTGAGGTTTTCTGACAGGGCGTTAACACATGAAACACCAACACCATGCAAACCGCCTGATACTTTGTAGCTGTCTTTGTTGAATTTACCACCGGCATGGAGAACAGTCATAACCACCTCGAGCGCTGATTTTTGTTCTTTCAGCATTTTTTCTGTGGGAATACCGCGGCCATCATCGGCTACCGAAATGGAGTTGTCTTCGTTGATAATTACGTCGATGTTTTTACAATGACCGGCGAGTGCCTCGTCAATCGAATTGTCAACAACTTCGTAAACCAGGTGGTGAAGCCCTTTTTCGTTAACATCGCCAATGTACATTGCAGGGCGCTTACGAACAGCTTCTAAGCCTTCAAGTACCTGAATACTTTCGGCTGAATATTCGTTTTGATTTGTCAATTCTTTGTTTTCTAATTCACTCATTGACTTTCTTTTTTAGTTATTCAATTTAAGCCAAAAAATCACAATCAGACTGTAGCCTGAAAATGATAAAATAATCTAAATCAAAATGACTTCAACGATATATTTTCCGGGTTGGAAATAACTTTGGGTAATTTGTTGATTTAGCTTCTATTTTGACTCTGGTAATCAATATTTTACAAAAATATATTTGACTTTTTAAAATAGTGTCCAAATATAGCAAAATATAGCCGTTTTGCCTAAGAAAATCAGCTTATAAGCTAAAAAGTTTTCAACAAATTAATACGTGTTTTCAACGGGTGATTTTTTCTTGTTTTCAGGGCTGTTAAAAAGCGATTCGTGCACCCAGTAGTATCAATAATCCCTGTTGATTATAACCATTCCAAAGCTGGTAATTTTGATTCAGAAGGTTGTTTGCTTTTAAGAAGAAGTACATGTTTTTTGAATACTTGTATTCTGCCCCCAAACTAATATCAATAGCTGTGTTTATGTCATATTCTTCGGAAATAGATTTGCTGGGTGCAAAAGATAATAACGGGTTGCCTGACATGTTTTTCACGTAGCCTTTTTGTTTGCCAATAACCGTTGCCCCGGCTGTAACATTAATTTTGTCGGTAGTGCTGAAGGCCATGTCAAGTGATGCGTCATAAGCGGGCAGGTGTGGCAGGTTCGATAAACTATCGGCATTATAAATGTAGTAGTTTCCTTCAAGGTCAATTGTTGTACGTTGTCCACTAAAACGAAATTTTCCTCCGAATTTCAACTGGTTGATATCTTCATAAACAGGTGTGAACATATTATTGAATACCACACTATCGGCTGCATAAAAGGAGTTCGTCTGAAAATA
>JAGYOI010000010.1 GCA_018399395.1 Prolixibacteraceae bacterium | reverse complement strand
ATACAGATGGAAAATCTCGAACGACTGTGGGAGCATGGTTCGATATTGATGGTGAGGGATGGGAAGAATTGCCGTTATTGCCATCGGGGCACAAGGACTGGTTTTCATATTTTGATGTGCGAACTGCCAAGGTTAGTAAAAGCGGACATGTATTTTATTTATCGTCATCAAATGACAGATATTATCTTGACACATACCGTGCTTCGCTGGTGAGGTATGACCCCGAAACGAAAGAGCTAAAACAAGCAACTTCGCCCGGAGCTTTTGCTGTTGCTCAACCCGAGAAGGGATGGGATACTGAAACAGCAAATCATGGAAACTTGTTTTTTCCTTCAGATGATGGACGATATGTATATGGTTATGTCTCGGCTTTTGGCGTTGACGGGGGTTCGTATCACTGGGATTATGAGATTCTTTACCGTTATGATTTTGATACAGATACCTATACCCGGCTTGGTAATCCGGGAGAAGCTTCGGTTCGAACTATTGGAATAACTTCTGACAGGCAATATCTGGCCTATACAAGCACCGTTGATGGCAATCATTACCGTAATTTGGTAAATACAACCACAAATAATGTTATTCAAACTACATTGACCGGGGGCCAGGCTTATAACAATACTGCCCGTTGGAACAAATCGGGTTACTGTGCAGCTGCAACAAGCAATAAAATTGGTGTTTATAACATGGTTGAAGGTACAAAGCATGATATCAGAACTCCATCGAGACCATATCATGCTCAGTACGACACAGATGGAACCCGTATTTATTTTATGCTTGATACATACGATGGCAAATATTTGTGCCAAACAAGTGATAACTCAGCCGAAGCGATTATTGATACTTTGTGCGTTTTACAATCGGATGTGTATGAGTTTATGGTTTTAAAATAGGTGAACAATTTATAAATGTATCACCTCATCATAAGCATCCGCAGCAGCTTCCATCATGGCCTAGCTTATAGTTGTGTGTGGGTGGATGGTTTTCATGAGCTCGTGACCGGTAATTTCCAGTTTACGGGCTACCACCATTTCGGCAATCATCATGATGCAGGCTAAAGAAGTTATGAGCTTTTTACTACCGACCAATGACTCAATGCTGGGAGCTGTGCGACCAGTCCCTGCCTGTCCCGAATATCGGGAAACTTGCTTCGGGAACCAATGACTCAATGACCATAGCTCGATCCGTCCCAGCAATGTGTACATAGTTTTTCCTTAGGCAGCCCGATGGCCTCAATTAAATCATCAAGTTTTTGGAATTTTAGGGTTGTAAGCCCCAGATCTTTACGGATTTGCTCAACCATTTTTTTGTATTCCGGTGTTTCGGGATCGGCATATTTTGAAAAGTCGGCATCTTCAGTGCCTTCAAGCTCGAAAATGGCTTTCCGGGTGGCCAGTTCAAGTTTGGTGCGCGAACGGCTGAAGTTCAAAAACTCGCAAGGGTAAGTGAGCGGCGGGCAGGCAATGCGCATGTGCATTTCGAGGATTCCGGCTGCCTGCAAATCTTTCACATTATCTTTGAGCTGTGTGCCCCTAACGATTGAATCATCGAGAAATATGCCCGACTTACCTTTAATGAGTGCACTGTTAGGTATGAGCTTCATTTTAGCCACCAGTTCTCTCATGTTTTGGTTCTGGGGCATAAAACTGCGTGGCCACGTGGGGGTGTATTTGGCATAGGGGCGCATTTTCGGAATACCCGATTTATTGCTGTAGCCCAGGGCATGGCCAACACCCGAATCGGGTATCCCGGCCACAAAATCGGCATCGATATCATCATGTTCAGCCAGCTTTTCACCACAGTGATAACGGCTTTCATCAACATTTATGCCCTCGTAAAACGATGGCGGGTATCCATAATAAACCCACAGGAATGCGCATATCTGCATTTTTTCTTCGGCAGGCTTCAATATTTCATATCGATCGGGGGTGATTTCCACAATTTCGCCCGGACCAATGTATTTCTCTATTGAATATCCAAGGTTTTCGAACGAACTGGTTTCGCTTACCGCGCAATAACCATCTTCTTTTTTGCCGATAACAATGGGTGTGCGTCCGTATTTATCGCGGGCGGCAATAATTTTCTCCTCGTTCATTATAAGAATTGAACAAGAACCTTTTATCGAGTTATAAACATTTTCGATGCCTTCTTTAAAACTTGCTTTTTCACAAATCAGCATCGCTACCAATTCGGTAGGGTTAATGCCACCCTGACTGGTTTCAGAAAACATTTTGCTTTGTTTCAGGAAACGTTCGGCAAGCTCATCAATATTATTGATTTTGGCCACGGTGCTAACGGCAAAGCGTCCGAGATGTGAAAAAATTACAAGCGGCTGGGCTTCGGTATCGCTAATAACGCCAATGCCCGAGTTCCCCGAAAAACCGTTAACATCACTTTCAAACTTATTCCTGAAATACCCATCTTCGAGGCTGTGGATAGCTCGTTGATACCCTTTTTCTTTCGAAAAGAATGATACGCCACCCCGTTTTGTTCCTAAGTGTGAATGATAATCGGTACCGTAGAAAACATCGGTAACGCAATCGCTTTTTAATGTTGCCCCAAAAAATCCGCTCATAGTTTATGATTTGTTCGTAAGGCTGACAAAAATAGGAATAATGAGCGGTTATGAAAACAGAATTGGAAAAAAGGGATGCCGGATACGAACAATACGTAAAAAGTGAAGAATATTCATTATAAATATTCATATTTGTTCGATTAATATTCATCAAAAAAACTTGTACATTTGGTAGGATAAAAAAGAACATATAATGGACGAAATAGGAAAAATTGAACTTCGACACCTTACCATAAAAGATTACGACGGACTTATTGAATCGATGAAAGTTGCTTATGAAAAGTGGCCCGATTCATACTGGGAACGCAAAAGCATTGAGAAATTGCTCCGTATATTCCCCGAAGGCCAAATGGCGATTTTTGTTGATGATAAAATTGTAGGGGCAGCTTTATCAATTATTGTCAAATACAGTTTATTTGAAGATACCCACAGCTATAATGAAATTACGGCTAACGAAACATTTAAAACGCACACGAAGAACGGCGATGTGCTTTATGGTATCGAGATTTTTATTGAGCCTGACTATCGTGGGTTGAGGCTTGGACGACGGTTATACGATGCACGAAAAGAACTGTGCGAAAACCTCAACCTGAAAGCCATTATTTTTGGAGGGCGTATACCCAATTACCATAAGTACTCCGATGAAATGAGTCCGAAAGAATATCTCCAGAAGGTAAGGGAGCGCGAAATTGATGACCCTACGCTAAACTTTCAGCTATCGAACGATTTTCATGTTAAAAAGGTGATAAAAAACTATCAGGACGGTGATGCAGAATCGAAGGATTACGCTGTTTTGCTACAATGGAACAATATTTACTACGAAAAAAAGCCATCGATTATTTCAACCAATAAATCGATTGTGCGTCTGGGGCTTATTCAGTGGCAAATGCGCCCGTATAAAAATATTGACGAGCTGTTTGAGCAAGCTGAGTTTTTTGTTGATGCAGTGGCTGCCTACAATAGCGATTTCGCGTTGTTCCCTGAATTCTTTAATGCCCCGTTAATGGCCAAGTACAACGATTTAAACGAGGCTGAAGCGATTCGAAAACTGGCCCAGTATACCGACATTATCCGCGACCGCTTTGTGCAATTGGCTGTGAGCTATAATGTGAATATTATTACCGGAAGCATGCCTTACATTTCAGAAGATAACCACCTTTTTAATGTTGGTCACCTTTGTCACCGTAATGGCACTTACGATACGTACACAAAAGTGCATGTAACGCCCGATGAGAAGAAAGTTTGGGGCTTGCAGGGGGGCGACTTTGTTAATATTATCGATACAGATTGCGGCCCGGTTGGCGTGCTCATATGTTACGACGTTGAATTTCCGGAGCTTTCGCGTATTATGGCCGACAGCGGCATGAACCTGCTTTTTGTGCCTTTTCTTACCGACACCCAAAACGGTTACTCAAGAGTTCGTTACTGTGCCCGCTCGCGTGCTATCGAAAACGAATGTTACGTGGCTATTGCCGGCTGTGTTGGCAACCTTCCAAGGGTTGAAAACATGAGCATTCAGTATGCACAATCGGCCGTATTTACTCCTTGCGATTTTGCATTCCCGGCTAACGGGATTAAGGCAGAATCGACCCCGAATACTGAAATGATACTGGTGGCCGATGTTGATATCGACTTATTGCGCGAGTTAAATGCATACGGTGGCGTGCGTAACCTGAAAGACCGCAGGACCGATGTTTATGAAGTAAAATATAAAAACACCAAGTAGCATATGATCAATCCAAAAAAATTTGGCACTGCACCTGTCTTTTTCACCGCTATTTCTACTATTCTTGGGGCAATACTGTTCCTGCGTTTTGGCTTTGCCGTGGGCACACTTGGTTTTTGGGGCGTTATCCTGATTATTCTTTTGGGTCATTTGGTTACCATTCCAACGGCACTCGCCATTTCAGAGCTGGCAACTAATAAACGCGTGCAGGGCGGGGGCGAATATTTTATTATTTCACGTTCGTTTGGGCTGAATATTGGTTCAACCATTGGAATAACCCTGTTTTTATCGCAAGCCATTAGTGTTGCTTTTTATGTGATTGCTTTTACAGAATCGTTTGAGTTTCTGTTTAATTGGGTAGCCGGCAAATATGGTTTCGAGCTTCCACGGCAGGCAGTAAGCATTCCTGCAATGGCTGTTTTAGCTGTTGTTATATTGAAAAAAGGTGCCAGTTTAGGGGTCAAAATGCTATATTTTGTTGTAGCCATTCTTTTTATATCACTAATACTTTTCTTTTTAGGAAAGACCGGTTATGTGCCTGAATCAGGCACAGGGCTTAGTAATCTTGAATTCAGGAACAGTGGCGATTTTTTTATGGTTTTCGCGATTGTTTTTCCCGCGTTTACGGGCATGACTGCCGGAGTTGGCCTGTCGGGCGACCTGAAAAAACCCTCACGGTCCATACCACTGGGCACTACTATGGCAACCTTAAGTGGCATGATTGTATACTTTTTTGTAGTGTATAAACTTGCCATTTCTGCTTCGCCAGAAGATATGGTCGAAAACCAACTGGTTATGGCCCATATTGCTATTGCGGGCGTAGCTGTCATTCCGTTGGGACTTGCGGCATCTACCATGTCATCGGCAATTGGTTCCATATTGGTGGCTCCGCGAACATTACAAGCACTTGCACGCGATTATTCATTCCCGTCACGGAAGTTAAACATTTGGTTGTCGAGAGAAAAGAACAACGACCCTGTTAACGCTACATGGGTAAGCGCGATTATCGCCTTTGCTTTTGTTATTATGGGCGATGTGAACGCTGTTGCTGAAGTTATTTCGATGTTTTTCATGGTAACCTACGGGGCTATTTGTCTGATTTCCTTCCTGAACCATTTTGGGGCATCGCCTTCGTACAGACCTTCGTTCAGGTCGAAATGGTATTTATCACTTGTGGGTTTTATCGTGGCAGTTTGGGTAATGTTTAAAATCAATTCAGTTTATGCCTTGTCAGCCTTCGTGGTTATGGTTCTTTTGTATCAGTATATCACATATAAAAATAAGGACCGCAAAGGTTTCCAGGCCATATTTGCCAACACGCTGTTTCAGCTTAACCGGCAATTGCATGTGTATGTACAAAAACAGCAAAAAAATAAATCATCGCAAGAATGGCGGCCAAGTGCACTGGGCATATCGCAAGACACTTTCGAGCGTTTTGATATGGTGAAACTGCTTAACTGGATTTCGCACAAATACGGCTTCGGAACATATCTGCACCTGATACAAGGTTACTATTCAAAAACTACAAGCCAACAGGCCATAGAAGAAATTGACCGTATTAAAAATATTTTTTCAGACATTGAAAATCGTGTGTTTATTGACTCACTGATTTCGCCCTCGTATACTTCGGCCATCGCACAAGCTATTCAGTTGCCAGGTATTTCGGGCATGGAAAATAACATGGTTATACTCGATTTTGAAAAGAAAACAGGAAAGAACCTGAATAACATCATCGATAATATTACACTGATCAGGGCAGGTTGCTTTGATACCTGTATACTGGCCTCTACAAACCAGGAATTTGACCCTTCGAAAGGTATACATGTGTGGATTCGTTCGGGCGATTACGATAATGCCAACCTGATGATCCTGATGAGTTTTATCATACTGGGGCATCCCTACTGGAAAAAATCGTCGATTAAGATATTCAATATTTGTGAACAAAATGATATTGAAAGAACAAAAGAAGCACTGGAGAAAATGGTTATTGACGGCCGGTTGCCCATACATGCCAAAAACATCAATATTATACCTTTACAGGACGATGTGTCGTCGAAGACCATTATCAACGAAAACTCTGAACATGCAGCATTAACGATTATCGGGTTCAGGCACGAAACCCTTAAAAATAAAAAAGGTGAGCTGTTTAAAGGATATGACAAACTTGGGACCGTATTATTTGTAAATTCACACGACCAGAAGGATATTAGTTAATTATGCATTAGTAAATAAGTAGTTATGGCACGATTTATAAAAAACCGGAAAGCACTTGTAGATAAGGGACCGGGCATGATTACATTTATCGGCAATCAAAAAATGGAAAAACCCCGTTTCAGGCTCATTTCATACAATCAATCGGAGGTTGTTGAACACGAAGCCGAAAATGTTAAGGGGCTGGTGTCAAAGATGTCGGATAAACATATAAATTGGGTGAATATCGATGGGCTGCATAACCCCGATGTGATTAATGAAGTAGGACGGGCATTCGACCTGTCGCCCCTGGTGCTTGAAGATATTGCCAACACCGACCAACGCCCTAAAATAGTTGAGGACAGCCGCAACGTTGTAATCTTTCTGAAACAAGTGCAGTTTATTGCTGACACCCAGAATGTACTTTCAGAACAAATTACGCTGGTGTTGGGCGATAACTATGTTATATCATTTCAGGAGCGTGTTGGTACTTTCTTTGAACCTATTCGTAACCGGATACGCGAAAATGTTGGCAAGCTGAGGGTGAAAAAACCCGATTACCTGTTTTACCGAATCATCGACACGATAGTTGATAATTACATGGTGTGCCTCGGTTCGCTGGGCGAACTTATCGAAGGCAATGAAGAACATATACTTTCGAAAAAAAACAAAGAGGTTATAGAAGGAATTTACCATCACAAAACAGAGATAAGTTTTGTGCGCAAGGCCGTGCGTCCGGTACGCGAAATAACCCGACAGCTGAAAAACAGTGATTCAGAACTTTTTTCTGAATCGGTGAAACCGTATTTTGCGGATATTGATGACCTGATAACCCATGCCATCGAAACGATTGACGTGTATTATACCATGATCAGCGACCAACTGAATATTTACAACACCAACCTTAGCAACAGCGCCAACGAGGTAATGAAAGTGCTGACCATTTTTGCAGCTATTTTTATCCCGCTCACCTTTATTGCCGGTATTTACGGGACTAACTTCGATTATCTGCCTGAGCTGCACTTCAAATACAGCTACTTTATTATGTTGGGTGTAATGCTGTTGCTGGCTGTGGTAATGCTGTTTTATTTTAAGAAGAAAAAGTGGTTATGAGGCAGCAATTGCCTGAACAACTTTATTTAAACGTTCGTAAACCTGTTCGGCAAACGTTTCTACACCTTTAGCATCGGTTTGCTTCATGGCAACAATCGGATTAACGGCAAAAACTTCAATGTTGTTGTCCTCTTTTTGCTGTATGCAAACATTGCAAGGCAGCATTACGCCCATTTTGTCGTCGGCTTCGAGCACTTCATGGGCAAATGCCGGATTGCAGGCCCCCAAAATTTTATATGGGCGGAAGTCAATGTCCAGTTTATTCTTGAAAGTCGCTTGAGCATCAATTTCAGTTATCACCCCAAAACCCTGCTCTTTTAGTAGTTCTGTAACTTTCTTTTCTACTTCGTTAAATGAAGAATTTTTTACGGTACTTGAAATGTAATAATCCATAGCTATTTATTTATGTGTTGCTAGTAATACAATTCAAATGTAGGTATTGTTCAAACAGAATGCTGTAATAAATATCACACTCTTTTGAATATCTGGGAAAGCAACTTTATCGGGGCTTTGAGCTGAGAGGGTATGTTGATCGTAGTAAGTTGAAGTAACTTCACTTTTCACAGCGTATAACAAGAGGCAAACTTTCATCGCTTAGTTTGTCTCTTTTAAAGTTTCCGAATAATTGAATGTTGCTGAACCCTGTTTCATTCAGCATGTTTTCAATTTCAGTTTTCCCAACAGGATTTAAAAGTACCTCGTTGTGGATAACCTCACCGCTTTGCTTGATGGTGAGGTTTGTTTTGAAATTTATAAGCCCTGAGTCAGGGTATTCATAAAGGCGTTCAAAACGAATGTTGTTGTTTTCAATTAACGGAAGGTTTTTCAGCCTTTTTTTTAATATAGATTCGTAGTTCAATATTTGAAGCATAAATTTTCCCCCGGGCTTAAGAATGGTGAATACTGAATTCATGAAATGTTCAATAAGTGCATTTTCGGTAAGATGGACCAGGGTGTTTCCAAAACAGATAACACCATCGAATTGCTCAAAATTAAAATCAGAAGATATCTCAAGCATATTGGCAGTTCTGAACCTTGGATTTTCAGCCTCACTTTTCTTGCGGGCCTCTTCAATCATGCTTTCATCCAAATCAATAGCATCAACATTATACCCTTCATTTGATAATGCATGAGATAAACTACCGGTTCCGCACCCAATATCAAGCAAGTGTACCCCCCCGGCTAATTCATCCTTCACAAAAGTTACCTGTTGCTTGTTCAGGGGGAACATTTCGTCGTAATATTTGTGGACCGACTGATAAAAACTCATATTAAAATGCTCCTTTTACATTCATTTCAAGTGTGTAAACAGAACCCATTGCAGTTATAAAAAGGGTTTTATTCTCTTTGCCTCCAAAAGTAACGTTTGCGGTCCAGTCTTCATGGTTTGGGATGTGCAGTATTTGGCCCCCGTTTTTGTTGAAAACCGTAACCCCTTCGCCCGTAAGGTAAACATTGCCCTGCTCGTCAATGGTCATTCCGTCTGAGCCCATTTCGCAAAACAATGTACGGTTGGACAGTTTTCCTTCTCCGTTAATTGAGTATTGATAAGTTTTGTTGTCGCCAATATCGGCCACATAGAGCGTTTTGCCATCGGGGGTTCCAATAATTCCATTGGGCTGAACCAATTGGCTGTCGGCAATTGCTACCAGGCTGTAATCAGAAGTTAAGTAATACACATTTCGCTTTTCGAGTTCCTGTCCGGGGTTTTCCCAGTAATCGCGTTCGTAATACGGGTCGGTAAAATATATGCCACCATATTTGTCAACCCACATATCGTTGGGACCGTTTAACTTTTTGCCTTTAAAGTTATCAACCAAAACATCAACTTGTTTAGTTTCGGTATCAATCAGCCAGAGCTCATTTTTTTCATCAGCACAAGCCAATAGTTCGTTTTCTTTCCTGAAATACAGCCCGTTTGACCGACCTGCGTCTTCCATGAATACCGTAATGCTGTCGTTACCGGCATCCCATTTCAGGATGCGGTTAGCCGGTTGATCAGTGAAGTACACATTGCCGTTTTGGTCGGCTGCTGGCCCTTCGGTAAAAGTAAAATCATCCGATTTTTTTTTCAGTCCGGTTTTTTCGTCAACAATCGATGCAGGTTTGGTGCTGCATGATAAAGTGAAAACTGCAATCAGAAATATGATATTTATTCGGTTCATAATAATTTTAATTTATTCAACATAGTAATTATAGAGATACCCGTCGGGACTTCCTACCAACAGGTTGAAGTTAGAGCGTTCACTGCTGATGAGACCTATACTGAACTCGGTAGATCCATTGAGGGGAAACCCTTCATGCATTTTCCCATCCATGTTTATGAGGTGAATTTGGTTCGATGCCTGAGTTGTGATCCCAATTTTGGTTACACTCCCTGGGAAATGATAAATGTTGGGCTTGTGTGATATTGGATATTCGAAATCATGATTAAGAATTTTTTTACCGTCTTTATTGAATATCATCAACTTTTTACCGTCGGCAAAAATATATTCGTATTCTGCTTCATTATCAACATTGGCAACAACAAAATAATGGTCATTGCTTACCTTAGTTATTTCATTGGTTTCATGACTGCCTGTTTCGAGTGATGTGAAATGTAGCGTTCCGTCGGTAGCTGTTGTAACCAATCGTGGCTCGTGCGATGGAGTGCGTTCTTCAAGGTATATGGTGTTTTTGGGTGAATGTTGGTATACAGCATCGGTACTGATGCGAACCGTGCCACGGCGGTGTAGTATGTAATCCTTCATTTTGTCGCTTGCTACTATATAATCTTTCCCTTCGGTCCTGAAATGCTGTAACGAATGGTTAACAATATGGTCGGTATTAAATATATTCCAACCATCAACCAGTTTGCCATCTTTTTCGTATGCATAAATGTTGTGGTTTTGGCAGGCTACGAAAAAACGATAGTCCTTGTTGTTGTCATAATCGAAAACCGATACACCGCATGTTGCCTTGTCCCTGAAATTTATGGGGTAGTTTTTAACGTAGTTCCCCTCACGATCAACAAGATGAAGCTTTTCAGCAGTGTTGAAAAGGTACTGTAATTTCCCGTTTCTGAAATAATCAATTTGGTATACTTCGCCGAGTATGGGGCCGTCAAGTTTTATTTTCCAAAGGATACGTCCCACGTTGTTTATCAGGTAAAAATTATTACTGTTATCGTGTATAACTACTTCTTTATTTTTCCGGTCGTAATGGTTGATAACAAATTTAGGTTTAAAATCGAAAGGCGCATCAAGGTGGCTTTGCCAAATGGTTTGTGGTTTCGATTTTATTTGTGGATTATATAGTAGGCAGGCGTTATTGTAAAGCATATCGCCGGTAGATGCAACCTGCCAGGTGAATGCCTTAAATTTTCGCAATTCATCGTTGTCGGTTAATTCAGAGGCAATTTCATTGTTAAAGAAAACAGGTGCAATTGGTAGAGATGTAGAAGTGTTGCAATAAAAAGTCAGGTTGCTCCGGTTGTTCATATTCGATTTAAACTTGTTGTACTCAAGCGATGCCGACAACGTTTCCCCCAGCATGTTGGCATGTAAAACTTTTGATACTGTCCGGAATGAATCTCCAAAGATGAGATGGTTATTGTAAAGCGCAACCCAGTTTGTATTAACCCCGTTAAAAATTTCACCAAATATTGTTTTGGCAATATCGGGGTATGGAAAACGGTAAATATTAAACTGGGTTTCATTATCAATTGTATATGTTTTTTTCAAGTCGCCTGTTGCAATGTCTTCATCCCGATAATAATTTTCTCTGAGTTTGTGGATTTCTTTTAGCGCGGTACTTCCGCTTTTTGCCTCAATTATCCACACCCTGCCTTTTTGTGGGTGATTTTGGTCAATAGTTATTCCGGCCATAGTAGCTTCATGCGCCATCATGCTTTGAAATAACTCATTTGCCTTAATGCCTGTGCGTTTTTCAATGGTGAGGAGTTTATTTTCACGTTGAAAAAATAAGTTGCGCTTTTGAAGGTATTCTGAATAACTTTCGAAAAAAACAGGTACATCCGATAACACCACAGATGTATAAAATGCAGTTGATGCTGGTAAAACATTTTCAATTTTCGATTGAGTGGGTTCTTGATTATAAAAAACCTCGGCATAATGGTTTTTAGTTTCGCGTTCAGTAGTAAAACCACTCATCATTAAGAGGTTGTCATCAACTGTGAAATCAATCTCTGTCCAGTTCCCGTAAGTTTTTAAAAGCGATGTTTTTTGTTTGATGTTTTTTGAGACAAACTTTTCAAATAATATGCCTGCTGAAGTATGGTTAATGAAAATATTGGCATCGGCCTGTCCTCCACTTGTTTTCAAAATTTGTTCAAAATCACTGCCCAATGAATTTTCGTCAGTGTTAAGCAAGCGTAGTGATTCTTCTATCAATAGTGACTTACTGCTTATAAGCAACAATGAACGATGTTCTGACACAAAGTAACTTTGCCCGTTTTTGTGTTGTTCGTAAATGGTTGCTTTGTTGTATTTTCGTGATTGTACAGGGGCATCGCTGTTTGTGCTTATATGGTTGATAATCTTCCTTGCTATATCTTTTTTGTTTTTAGTATCGATGGAAATTACAGCTAAGGGTGTAATGTCGTTTTTGCCGCTCAGATTGAATGATACAATAAAGTCATTTTTAAAAACCAACTCGTTAAACAGACTGTTCGAATTAAAGTAGTCGAAAAATTGTTCTGCTTTTTCACTTATTTTTTTAAAATTGTTTATTTCCATCAATGATTCAAACATTGGTGTTCGCGTTACATTTCTTAAATTGCCGGCATTGTTCACTTTAATTATTATCGGGGCTGATGGGGATATGGCTTTAAATGAATTAGCATTGCTAACACCTGAGGTGTTTGGTAATAAAAAAATTACAGCGCCAACAATTACAATTGTGGCCAGTACAATTATGCTATATACAATTCTTTTCGACATTTTTGTTTGTTTTCTAATAATTTAGCAATAATACTAATCGTTTTCGAATTTTTCATTATAAAACGGCAGCCATTGTTGACGTTCTTTTAGTGTTGATTTTGGTTGATATTTTGAATAATAAGAACGATAGCGGTTCGAAAACCATGGATAATATTTCATTCGTTCTTGATTTTGACTGTCAAAATTGAAAAAATATGTTATACCAAACAAAATTTTTGCTGAAAGAGTGTTTGTAGGTTCATAATATGATTTGATTTCTTCGGGGGGTGTTTCTGGTGTTAAACCTTGTATAAAACGAGGTACACCGTCAAAGTTTCCTGCGGTGTATAAATGCGTGCTTAATTCTAAAGATAAAAAAAACCTGTCGCTGAGTTGATAGTTTAATCCAAATGCAGGCGAAATATAAAGGGTGAAGGGTTTAGCATATTCCTGTTTATTTGTGCGGTAAAGGGGGCTTGATAACCCGGTAAAAGCATAGGCATCGATATTGCTGTAATTTAATTCTGTTTGATAGCTGATTGCACCAATTCCGAAACGGGTATAGATATTGATTTTTAGAAAGCCTAAAGCCCAGGTGCTGAAATTTATGAAATTGTATTTCGTGAATAACCCATAATTAATAAGCTGTGTGTTATATTCTAAAGGCTCCGGGCTAAACCTTTTATCATTATTATTAAATGCGGGATGTTGATTAAGGAAAACAATTTTTGCAGGGTTGCTTTTTGTCCCGTTCAATGTTGAATAGCCGGCTTCTATGCCAATGTCGACACGTTCCCATACCATTTTAGCAATTTGAAAATTGAAGGTTATACCCGGGCTGTTGTTCATCTCATTCCCCCAATGACCCAGGTCGTTGCTCGCTTCGGTTAATAGCGCCGAAGTACCGGCTTGCAGTGTGGTGTTCCAGTTTGTTTCAAGGTTGTTTTCTTCAACAACCCAGCCCTGTCCACATACTTCTGCATAAAACAGAAAAATCAACGATATGGTAATAAAATATTTCAAATTAAATATGCCCCTTTAACAATACAATATAGCTGAAAATGATAAATAATAAAAGTGTTATGTCGGGAGGGGTGCAAATATGATTGGGTTCTACCTTTTTCGCGCTTTGATTTGTGATGAGTCAACCATTTTGTATAGTTTATCAGAGCGCCTGATTTTTGTTTCAACCGGGATAGAGCACTTTACCCCTTTTGATGCTTCATTAACCGATTGGTCTTCAACACGGATTTCTTTAACAGTTGTTTCAATTACGCCGGTTGTTGGTCCGGTAATGATAATTTCATCACCAACATGAAGTGGTTGCGTTTGTATTTGTATTTCGCCAACCTTAAGTTTGCTGAAATAGTTTGTAGCCTTACCAATGTATATTTTGCGCTTTTTAGCCAGCGAACCATAGTTGCTGCTCCATTCGCCGAGCCTTTGACCAAGGTAGTAGCCATCCCAAAAACCACGGTTGAATACGGTAGCAAGGCGTTTATCCCAGTCGGCAATTTTTTCTTCGGTAAAATCGTTGTCGAAATATGCTTGAACAGCTTCGCGGTAACATTCAACTACTGTTTTTACATATTCGGGAGAACGGGCCCTGCCTTCAATTTTGAGGACAGAAACCCCGGTGTCGAGCATTTTATTCAGGAAATGGATGGTTTTCAGATCCTTTGGCGACATGATATATTCATTGTCGATTTCCATCTCTTTCCCTGTTTCTTTGTCGGTAACAATATAAGCGCGGCGGCACATCTGCATGCAGGCACCACGGTTGGCCGATGAGTTCATCTCGTGAAGGCTGAGGTAGCATTTGCCCGAAGTGGCCATGCAAAGTGCCCCGTGTACAAACATTTCAATGCGTACCAATTCGCCACGGGGTCCGGTAATGTTTTGCTCTTTTATCTGGCGGTTGATTTCCCATACCCGGCCCAGGTTCATTTCGCGTGCCAGTACAACCACGTCGGCAAACTGGGCATAAAACTTCAGGGCTTCGATGTTGGTAACGTTAAGCTGGGTTGAAATGTGGACTTCAACATTATGCTTTCGCGCCAGCATAATCGCGGCCATATCCGATGCAATAATGGCACTGATGTTAGCCGTTTTCGCGGCTGTAATAACATCTTCGAGCTTTTGCAGTTCGTTGTCGAATATAACCGTGTTAACGGTGAGGTATGATTTCACTTTGTTTTTGGAAGCTATTGATGCAATTTTTGCAAGGTCGTCGAGCGTGAAATTGTTCGACGAACGTGCCCTCATGTTCAGTTGCTCAACCCCGAAGTACACCGAACCTGCACCTGCCTGTATCGCGGCCCGCAACGATTCGTATGAACCAACCGGAGCCATGATTTCAATATTGTTTTTCCCCATTTCTTAAATCTCTGAATCAGGGGCAAAAATAGCGATAATTAATTTCTCCCGAAAACATGCTTTAATAGTAGGAGACTTCATAATTAAATGCATTGAAAGATTTACTTCAATATACAAAATATTATTATTTGTTCGGTTCATTTACTAAGAAAAACTATGCTTCCACTAAGTATATATCACCTTTCACATAATACGGCTTTACATCTATGATTTGTATTTGTATTTTCGTAGTGAATTGTTTTGTTAACCCCGTAAAA
>JAGYOI010000001.1 GCA_018399395.1 Prolixibacteraceae bacterium | reverse complement strand
CTTTGTTTTTATGCAACCACTACTTCGAAAGCTTAACAAACAATACATCGTGCCCCTTTAACTTGTGGTTTAAAACTTCCTTAGTATTTCCCATGGCTTTATTGTCCCAAACATGGGTAATGTTAAAATTCTCATTTAATGGGATGCCTTTCCATCTCTCTGTTTTATCAACCACGTAAAATTTACCCCAGTCAAAGTTCAACTCATAAGGCTCGTCGCATCGGTTTAAAAAGCAAACGGCAAACTCATTATTCGACAAGGGCTTAACCCAAACATCAATATTATCGAACTTTAACACCCGAAAACCTTGTTTTCCAAGCTCATCCTGGTTTATGGCTATAGCCTGTGGATTCGTGAGAATGGCTTTTGTTTCGTCGGTCATGTTCCGAATGTCGTTCCCGGCCATTAAAGGTGCTGCCAGCATACACCAGAGCGAAAAATGAGCCCGGCCTTCGATGGTGGTCAGTCCTCCATTTCCTACTTCGAGCATATCAGGGTCGTTCCAGTGCCCCGGTCCGGCATATTCTTCTAATCCGTCCTGTTTATCCAGTATTTTTATCCATCCTAAGCCTCCCCAGTTTACTTCACAGTCCCAGCAATCCTGAATATCGGTGGTGGTTCTCCATAAATGGCCAACATCCTGTGCCCATGTCCAGGGCTTACTTTCACCCCATTCGCAGATACTAAAAACCATGGGGCGGCCCGCCTGGTAAAGCGCATCGCGCATAATTGTGTACGATGCCTGGGCATTTTGGTTGGTGGTGTTGCACCAATCGTACTTCAGGTAATCTACGCCCCATTCGGCATAGGTCCGGGCATCCTGGAATTCATAGCCACGGCTTCCTGGTCGCCCTTGGCAGGTAGCGGTACCGGCATCGGAGTAAATACCAAATTTTAAGCCTTTTGAATGAACATAGCCGGCAAGCGCTTTTATCCCGTTCGGGAATTTCTCTTTATCTACAATAATGGTTCCGTCATTTTCACGCCCCACCTGCCAGCAATCATCAATCACTACATATTCATAGCCCGCATCTTTCATCCCGTTTTCAACCATGGCATCGGCAATTTCCATAATCACGTTTTCGTTTATACCGTCACATTCAAAATAGTTCCAGCTATTCCATCCCATGGGCGGGGTTTCAGCCAGCTTGGGCGGGGTTTCAGCCAGCCCTTCAAATTTTTGAGCATATACAAAAATTCCACTAATTAACAATAAAGTAAAAATTACAATTTGCTTTTTCATTTTTTATAGCTTTATACGTTAAAATAATTTATTTTTATCTTCAAAATAGCTTAGCCATTCAGTCCTTCACACACCGCACCGACACACCTGTTCGCATATCCAACCCATAACGTGCAACATCAGTGGCATAAAAATAAACACCCCGGTACCAGGCATTTAATGGACTGTATTCCGTGCTGCTCCACCAATTCCCAACGTTTCCTGTTTCGTAAAATTGGCCATTACCGCCACGATACCCTGCCGGTAATGCATTAAAACCAGTGCTGCCAAAGCTTTCATCCAATTCCAGAGCACCATCAGTCCACAAGTTAGCTTCTCCGGCCAGTTTACTTGCCATAGCAGCTCCTCTCCGGCCAGTAGACAGGGCTGTTTTTTCGCTCATACCAATGGCTTTCTCCAGTGCTAACCAATCCGCATCGGTAGGCACATGCCACCCTTTCGGACACAGTTTTTCCGTATTTACGGCATACCAATTATACAAAGCCCCATAGGTGTCTTTCCATGACATTTCATCATTTTTAGGCCAGCAAAAACCAGCTGCGCTAAGGTTTTCCCATACTGAATCAGCAATTACCTCAGGTATTTCGGTGCCATCGTTAAGTTTGGTAGTCTTTAAATTTTCGGCCATCCACACCTGTTTACCTATGGCTATTGTCATATAAGTGTTGCCATCACTATCTGAAACTGTACCCGGTTTGGGAGGCTGCCCATTTACCTGCCCAGACAAATTACCCTGGTTTAAACCAGTTGCCAGTAAGGCGGTTTGTTGATTCCCGTTGCTGGGCACCGGCAATGGGTTATTGGCTGAAGTCAAGTGTTCCCTTTTATCAGTTGCGAGTTTATCCTGTGCAAACCCATTACCCAATAAACAAATGGTTATGGCAAATAATACTATCGTTTTCATTTTTCCTTGTTTTACGGTTTAAAAGTTCATCTTTTCATGCATTTCTTCCGGTGTTCCCCCGGGCTTATCAATAAAACCAAATATCCTAATAACCATCAGGCGTTTCAATGCCCGTCTTTCCATCCATGGCCTCAATAATTGCGGCTGTTGCCGTGGCGCCAATGCGGGTCACGCCCCACTCCCTTACTTTAAGGGTATCTTCCAGGGTCCTGACTCCACCGGCTGCTTTCACTTCAATTTCGGGGTTGCTGTGCTTGCGCATCAGCTTTAGATCATGTTCGGTGGCGCCTTTGTAATTGTATGAACCGTCGGGTTGCTTAGTATGCCCATACCCGGTAGATGTTTTAACAAATGCCACCCCTACCTCATTGCAAATCTCGCAAAGCTTTATTTTGTATTTATCGTCGGGCAAAAAGTCGTTCTCGAAAATTACTTTTAATATGGCATTGTTTTGCACACATTCATCGTTCAGGGCTTTAACTTCATCCTTAACGTAATCCCAATCTTCGCTGAGTACTTTGCCAATGTTCACTACCATGTCAATTTCCACAGCGCCATCTTCAATGGCTTGTTTGGTTTCGGCCAGTTTAATGTTTTTTGGGCTTCCGCCATGGGGGAAGCCAACCACTGTACATACCAAAACCTCGGTGCCTTTAAGCAATTCAGCAGCCATTTTAACGGCATAAGGTTTTATGCAAACCGAGGCTACGTTATATTTTTTAGCCAGTTCACATCCCTCTTTAAGGGTTTTGTCATCCATTGTTGGGTGCAACAAGGAATGATCAATCATTTTTGCAATTTCTAACTTACTTACCATTTTATTTTATACTTTTTAATATATGCTATTCTTCTGTACCTAACATAAACGATTCAAATAATGTGGTAAATCGCTTCAGGGTCTTGTTTTATAATCAGGTAAGGGTGGTTGATTTGGCTGCGGCATAACACTTAAAAATAATATCCAGGTGCTTCCTGGCCAGTTCCAACGTTATAACGGGCTTTTCTTTTCCATCAAGCATGGCAATAAAGTGCTTCGACAGCTCCTGATCATCGCCTGCATGGGCGCTCATGTCAACAACTTCTTCTTTTTTCTGCGCCTTGCCCCGGGCCTGATTGTCAACATCAAAATAAGTTAAGGTGGCATCGTCCCAGGTGTTAAACGCCAATTTTATTCCTCCACGGGTTCCGTAAATGCGTGTTTCATTATCGGCCTCCATGTTGGCATTATTGGCCCGTTCCCAATAATAGTTTAGTCCATTGCTAAAAGTCATTTGGGCAATAAAGTGCTCCTCTACGTCAAAAATATCTGTTCCGGGGTCCACTGCATCCAAACCGTTTTTCAAAATAACATTGTTTACATGCTCCAGCTCATGCTTATCGCCAAGCACCCCAAGGTGAAAAGCCATGTCGTAAACACCCCAATCAAAAAGGGGACCGCCTCCGGCAATGGCCTTGTTCAAAAACCACTTTGCGGTGGGATGATATTCAATACCTGCGCGGTTTTGCCTCCATACACAGTTGTGATGCACGTAATAAACCTCTCCCAGGGTTCCGCTGTCAATAATTTCTTTAACTTTTCTGTATTTAGGCTGAAGTCTTGAATGCCTCCCTGAACATTCGCTAATAACAAGTTCCGGATGCTCGTTTTTAGCTTTTATCATTTCTTCTACATCCTCAAGGTTCATGGCCAGCGGCTTTTCTACCAAAATATGTTTTCCGTGCTCAATGGCATCCAAAAACACCTTCTTATGCAAAGGTGGTGGTGTACATATTATTACTGCATCCACTGAATCGTCGGTCAATATTTCGATATAATTCTCAACCGTTTTCTTTATGGCAGGGTATTTTCCTTTTATACCTTTCAGTGTTTCTGGTTTAATATCTGCCACATAAGCTATTTCAGCTCTTTCCGTTTCCAAAAGCCCATTAATGTGCTTTTCGGCAATCATGCCTGCCCCTATTAATCCAATTTTATATTTTTTATCCATCATTATTTATGTTTTTTAGTTATTCCAATCAAATACAACTCCTATATATTCCTGCGGCTTATTTTTAAGCCCGTCATAAGCCTTTTGCGCATCTTCCGGCTTCATTTTGTGCGAATAAATGGGGTCAATTTTTAGTTTACCTTCCTTTATAAGTTTCATTAATATTGATGCGTTTCGCTCAATAGAGTGCTTATTAAAATCGTTATTGTGTGTTGGAAGCGTAAACTCCAGTGCTCCTTTTAAAGTTAGATTCGGAGGCAAATGAAAATGCTGCAATGTTTCAGTCAGGTTCGATTCATAAGGCGCCCTTGGCGAACCCAACAAAATAACTTCGCCGTTTTCGGCAATTAAATCGAGCGATTGATTAATTACCGGGGTTGCCCCAGTGGCATCAATGTATGTATTAACCAGCCCGCCGCCGGTGATGGCCCTTATTTCTTTTTCCACATCCACTTTTGTGGGATTCAAAACATGGGCTATTCCCGCCTGTTTGGCCCTTTCAATCCTGTTCTCGTCAATATCGGTGGCAATTACATCGGCGCCCTGCAGTTGAGCCAGTTGCGCTGCAAGGTTACCAATAGCACCTAAACCGGTAACCAAAACAACATCGCCCAATTCTATGGTTGAGTTTCTTAACGATGTCATGGCAATGCCTGCCATGTGGGTAAATGCGGCATGTTCAGGGTTTACCCCCTGTGGCACTTTCACACATATGCCATGCCAACGCTCGCCATATTCCAGTTTATAAAATTGCGCATGCGGGCCGTAGGTATAAACCAGGTCGCCCGGTTTTACATGTGTAATATTTTCGCCGGTTTTTACCACCTCGGCAATAGCGGTGTACCCCGGGGTATCCGGAATTTGAAACCATCCTTCAATGCCTGCCAGGCATGCCAGCTCGGTTCCAGCACTAAGGTGGGTATACACCGATTTTATCACTATATCGTTAACCGACAAATTGCTGTCGTCAAATTCGTCTTCTGTTACAACTACCTTAAAAGGTTCTGTTACTAAAAGCTTCTTGTTTATCATAATTATTAAATTTTAATTCGTTGTTATCTTATTTTTTCAATTGCTGCATAGCAAAATAGTAGGCCCCTTTGCTAATGGCTTCGCTGGCACCTATGGTACTATGGGCCACAACCGTTACTTTTTCCTGTGCGTAAGCAATTTCTCTGTTGGAGCCCGGCACATCGAGCATTTTAACCGGGGAGTTAAAGAACCTGGCCCGCTGGTTCTCATTGTCAAAATCGTACACATTATGCACTAACCGGTCCTGTTTTTCACCATTTTTCAGGGGCCAAACACCATTAAGTTCATTCATTAAGGCGGGCATATAAAACTCGCGTGCACCTGTAATACCGCCACCTATAACTACTACCCCATCATAAATGGTTATTAAATTCGCCAACACCTCACCCAGGTTTCTGCCAAACAGCTCAAAGGTATTTTTTGCTGCTTCCATATCTCCAGGTTCCTTCCCCTTAGCAATTTTATAAATGTCATAAGGCATAATGTTTTTATTGTTCGATTTTGAAAGCGATAGGTACATTTCAATTAAGGCTTTGGTACCTATCCCTTTTTCGGCGTATTCGTCGGGCGTATAGCGGTTGCCAGTGAGCCATATTTCTGCGGGTGCCGAATTGTCGCCACGGTGTAATACCCCGTTGGTTACCAATCCGCAACCAGCGCCAGTGCCCAGGGTTATTCCAATAAGGTTGTTATACCTTTTATGCACTTCTTTATTTTCAAGTTCGCTGTTCAATTGTGGTAAAAATCCGGCAATGGCCTCTCCGTAAGCATACAAGTCGCCATCATTATTAATAAATACCGGCAATTTAAAATGTTCTTCGAGAATTGCCCCAAGGGGCACGCCACCACGGAATGCCGGAAGGTTGGTCAAATCTCCAATAATCCCAGTTTCGTAATCGGCAGGGCCGGGAAAAGCAAAGCTAATGGCCAAAGGCTTTTCGTTTAACAGACTGATTAATTTTTGAAAGCCCTCATTAATGGCTTCAATGCATTTCTCTAAGTGGTTAGAATGCGCCGGAACAGACAAAGGCTCGATTATGCTTTCGCCATTTTGCATGGCAGAAAAAACAAAGTTTGTTCCGCCGGCATCTAAGGTTAATACAATATCGCTGTTTATACTCATATTATGCAGTTTTTGTTTTTGGTTTTTTTAGAGCCGACATTAAAACAACAAACATACAAATGGCCAACACCAATATGGCAGCTACCGCATTTACCTGGTCGTTTACCATACCCATGATAAATGGAATGACAGCGCCACCTGATACAGCCATCATCATTAATCCGGATATCTCGTTTGAATTCTCGGGGTATTGCTGAACAGTGATTGAAAATACCAGTGGGAATACATTAGCTACTGTAAGACCAATAATAAAGGTAAATACCAATACGGTTATCTCGGAATTAAGCAATACAAATACAATAACACTCAAAATTGACAAAAGGCTGGTCCAAATCAGGAAACTACGCGAGTTGATTTTGGTCAACAATAAAGCTCCCGCAAAAGTACCAATCATCCTGCCAAAGAAATAAACGCTCCTGCCCGATTCGGCCACTGCTTGTTCTAAACCCAACTTTTTAATGAAAAACTGTCCTGAAAAAGAGTTAAAACCCACATCAACACCCACCACTAAAAAGATGGAGAGCACCATTAATAATATGTAATTGTTCGAAAGCAAAGAGAACGCCGATTTGAGGGTCACGGTATCAGTGGACTTTTTATGCTCGGTAATTGGGGTAAGCCCCAACCAAAGCACCGCCAGTAACGACACAATACCAAACACCAGGAACATAAGTTTCCAATCGCCAAGTTTCAAAGCAAAAACTGCTGCAAGGGGGGCACCAATCATAGAACCAACAGCCTTAATAAACTGTGAAAAACTCAGGTAACTCGATGAACGGTTTTCGGGAACTACCATAACAAGCAAAGGATTGGCCGATACCTGTACGATGGTATTGCCAATGCCCAACAAGGCAAAACCAACCAAAATAGTAGCAAAAGAGTAAACAAAAAACGGGAACAACAAGCCTAAGGCAGTTATTAACATGCCTATGTTAAGCATTTTACGCTTACCTATACGTGCCTGGAGCACGCTAACCGGCACCGACAAGACAAAGAACCATAAAAATGCGACCATTGGAATAAGCTGGGCCATGGTTGAGCTAAGTTTAAAGTCATAGGTTACGCGATCAACACCTATTCCAACCAAATCGACAAAACTCATTACAAAAAAGGAAAACAATACGGGCAATACCCACTTTAAATTATTTTTGTTTGACATTTTATTCTGTTTTATTATTTAAGGTTACTAGTTCATTGTTACCTTTATTTTGCATCCATCTTCAAGCATGTGGTAAGGTATCTTTCCCGACTCCATAACATGCCCGTTCACCTCTATACTTTTTACGCCTTGCTCAGTACCGTTTTTGTTGAATATCTGGATGTTCAACTCCATTCCCCTGAACCTGCGGGTAATGTCAACAAATGTCCATTCCGGGGGTATTACCGGGTCAATCTCCAACTCGTGGTAACCCGGGCGTATGCCCAACACATACTGCGTTACAGCATAGTAGGCCCAAGTGGCTGAGCCGCTCAGCCATGGCACTCTTGATACCCCGCTTTTGGGGCTCTCGCCGGCGTGCGTACTCTGGCAAAGCACATAAGGCTCAATTTCCCTTATCGCTGCCTGGGTGTTGTAGGCCGCCGGCAAAAAAGCGCGAAGGTACTCATACGCCAGCTTGCCCTGGCCCAGCATGGCACTGGCAATAACAGCCCAGGGCTGGGTATGCATAAATATACCCCCGTTTTCTTTTAAGCCGGGGTTAA
Source organism: Prolixibacteraceae bacterium (assembly GCA_018399395.1). Taxonomy (GTDB): domain Bacteria; phylum Bacteroidota; class Bacteroidia; order Bacteroidales; family Prolixibacteraceae; genus Roseimarinus. The sequence goes on along the minus strand of JAGYOI010000001.1, from coordinate 19,425 downwards.
ACAGTTGCGCCCGGGCTATGTTGTAGTCCGATTGGGTATACCCCGGCGTGCAAAGCTTTACACCGTAAGGTGTGGCCAGTTGCGTTTTTACACTTTCCATAGCTTTTAAGGCTTGCTGTTTGGGGGCTGCACCACTTATCACCGACCAAACCTGTGGGTTCAGGTACACCTGCCCCTCTGTTGATTCTTTTGAGCCAAACTTCATCCCGTCTACACGGAAGCCTCTCCGGTACCATTCACCATCCCAGGCATGTTGCTGAATATTCTTATCAACTTTATCTAATTGAGCCTCGGCCCAACTTGCTTCTTCATTCATGTTGAACAGGTTGGCGGCTATGCTGTATTCTTTTAAGGCCAAACGGAGCTGCATGGCCACAAATACCGATTCCCCGTCGTGGCCGAACTTAAGGCAGTCGTTCCAGTCGGCCATTAACCCACAGGGCAACCCATGTTTCCCGCTACGCTTTAAGCTAAACTCAATAGCGCGGCGCATGTGGTGCAGCACAGTATCTTCACCTTTATCGGAATAGGGAATTGTTTTTTTGTAGAAATCTACATCCCCGGTTTCTTTTACATAGGCCGGTATGGCATTAAACAGCCAAAGGGCATCATCGGAGCGGTAGTGGTCTTCGGGCGTGGGTTGTTCGCTGCCCGGTTTGTGCGAGATGGGGTAAATCACGGGTTTGGCACCGCCAGTCGATTCTTGTCCCGATATCAACAGCTCCAGCCGCTCTTTTGCCTCTTGGGGGATGGCGTGCATCACCCCCAGTAAATCCTGCACCGAGTCACGGTAGCCCAGCCCGTCGCGGTCAACACCCGAATATATCAGGCTGGCGGCCCTCGACCATGCAAAGGTAATAAGGGCATTATAGATGCCCCAGGTATTGATGGTGCTGTTTAGTTCGCTATCGGGCGTGGTGGCCTCAAAGTTCTTTAACCGGTTGTGCCAGTAATCTTTAAGTTCCTGCAGCTCCTGTTCGGCCTTGTTCGGGGTGCTATATGCTTTTTTTATGGCCAGGCCTTTATTTTGGGCACTGCCTATGCCTACCAACACTAAAAACTCCTTGCTTTCGCCGGGTAGCAAGCTCATATCTGCCGACAACGAACCACAGGGGTTGTCGCCATAGGCCAGCGAGTTGGTGCTTTTTCCCTGCTCCACAACCAGCGGGTTGGCATAGGTCCGGTAGGGCCCCAAAAAGGCTTCGCGGTCGGTGTCGTAGCCCGTCACCTCCAAGCCCTGTATGGCCTGAAAGGTATGCCGGCCCTGGTCTTTTTCGTCAAAGTTGTCGGGCATTGCCGGAATATACACATTGGTGCCATGGTCGATGATGCCATTATGCACCTTCATCAATGCCGTATATTGCACAAATTGCAGGTTCAGCAGGTCGTCAATGGCGTTCCAGTTGGCGGCATATTCCAGGTAGGTAAATACTTTCAATTCACGTTGTTGGTTGCCCTTGTTGGTGAGCTTTACTTTCCATACCTCGTGCGATTGCCCCATGGGCACGTAGTAGGTTACCTGGCTTTCAATATTGCTGTACTCCGATTCAATAACGGTATAGCCAGTCCCATGGCGGCATTCCGATTTATATTCGGCAAGCGGCTTATTGGCAGGTTGCCACGAGGCCGACCAATAGTCTTTGCTATTTTTGTCGAAAAAGTACAGGTACCGCCCGGGCTGGTCCATGGGCACACTGTTGAACCGCATCCGCATAAAGCGCCCTTTGCCGCCCGATTTATAAAAGGAATACCCGCCCGCGTTGTTGGTAATTATGGCCCCGTATTGCGGGTTGCCCAGATAATTACTCCAGCTCTTCGGGGTGTCAGGCCGGGTTATGATGTACTCTTTGTTTTTGTCGTCGAAATGTCCGTACTGCATTGCTTAAATAAAAATTTAGTTGGTTTATTATTCTCAAAAATATGCTATCAGAAGTGAGTTGGCTTATACCATTTTCCCGAATGTTTATAATAAGATATTTCCACTTTAATTCAATCCTAGGAAAACTTGCATCATAACATCCCTAACTATTATAAATAAAGCCTCTATTTAGTGGCAATACTAAAAATTATAGTGGTTTAATTTTAGGAGTATCATACAGTTTTATACTAATATCTATTTTTCATCTCGCAGATGATATTTTATTGTTTAACTAATTGTTGGTTTATCGTTTTAATAAAAGGCCAGCTTGTGAAAAAATCGTACACTTTAATAGAAGAAACAGGGATTTTAAAGAAACCCAGCTTATGGCATACCGATTATTTTAGCTAAACTGTTTATATTTAAATTTAAACTTTAAAATACAGTTAAAAATGTTAAAGCACATCTTACTATTAACACTGGTAATTTCAGGTTTTTCACTGATAAACACAGGTTGCAAAAACAATGTGGCTAACACACAATCTGCCCTAACAAGTTATGTTAATCCCTTTATTGGCACAGGCAACAAAGGAAATACCTTCCCAGGTGCCAGTGTACCCAATGGCATGACCTACATTGCGCCACACAATACAAGAGAAAAAGGTTGGACGGGATCCCGCTATTTTTACGATAACAACTATTTTTACGGTTTTGCCAACACCAATTTAAGTGGTGTGGGCTGTGGCGATTTTGCCAACCTTAACCTGATGCCCACCACCGGATACCTATCGAACGATTACCACAAAAATCGTTCACACTATTCCAACGAATTGGCCCTGCCCGGTTATTATAAAGTTTTACTCGATGATTATGGCATTACCGCTGAAGTGACCGCCACAAAAAGAACTACCCTCAGCCGGTACATTATACCGAAAGGTGAAAAACAGTTAAATGTAATTATCGATGTTACCGAAGGACTAAGTGAAAGTCGTGGCGCTTTTGTAAAAAAGGTGTCCGATACCCGCGTGATAGGGTTCAATAAAGCAGGCGGGTTTTGTAACTGCAACAACCAGTACACCCTGTATTTTGTTATTGAAACCCAAACACCGTTTACCCAATTTGGAACCTGGAACCACCGTGAAATGCACCATGGATCATCGATTGAAGAGGGAAGCAGCATTGGGGCTTACCTGCAGTTTAATGAATTGGAGCAAAAACCGGTGCTTTTGAAGGTGGGAATTTCTTACGTAAGTATTGAAAATGCTATTGAAAACCTTGAAACCGAGCAGGCCGGTTGGGATTTTGAAAGCATCCGTGAAGAAGCCAATAATTTATGGAACGAACGCTTATCGGCCATTGAGGTAAAAGGGGGCAGCCATGATGACAAAGTGAAATTTTATACTGCCCTTTTTCATGCACTTATTCACCCCAATATTATTGATGATGTGAACGGGGAATACCCGGCAATGATGTCAAATGAAATAAAAAACACCCACGGGGAGCGCCACCAGTACACTGTTTTTTCGCTCTGGGATACCTACCGAACCTTGCACCCCCTGTTAACACTGGCTTACCCCGATATACAAACAGATATACTAAAAACCATGGCCGACATGGCCCAAACCACCGGGCAGTTGCCCTTTTGGGAGCTTGGAGCCGATGAGACGTATGTTATGAACGGCGACCCGGCACCCATTGTTGTACTGGACTCGTATGTAAAAGGGCTGACCAGTTTTGACACCACAGCCACATTACAAGCCATGCTTAACATTGCCATGGATACGAATAACAACCCTGTGCGACCAATGCAGGGATATTACGCTAAATATGGATTTCTGCCTTACGACGATTGCGGCCCCGATGATGAATGGGGCAAGCCTCGCATGGTTTCAGAGTGCCTTGAATATGCCTATGGCGACTGGGCCGTATCGGAATTTGCCCGGTTAATGGGGAAAACCAGCGAGGCCGGTTTTCTGCAAAAACGGGCCAAAAATGCCTACAAGCATTATTATGATGCCGATACCGGTTTTTTCCGTCCAAAATACACCGATGACACCTGGTTTAGCCCGTTCACGCCACATAGCTGGCAGGGCAGTTGGTCCAACCCAGGTTTTGTTGAGGGCAACAGTTGGCAATACTCCTTTTTTGTACCCTACGACCCACAGGGGCTGATAGCCTTGCACGGGGGCGAAAAAGCTTTTACCCAAAAACTACAACGTTGTTTTGATGAAAAAAACTTTACCATCGATAACGAGCCTGACATAAATTATCCCTACTTGTTTAATTATATTGATGGACAAGCGCACCGTACGCAAAAAATTACCCGGCATTTAATTGAACAGGAATTTGGCACCGACCACAACGGCCTGCCAGGAAATGACGATGCAGGTACAATTTCAGCCTGGCTGGCTTTTAGCATGATGGGTATTTACCCCGATTGTGCTGGCACCGATTACTACCAGATTACCTCACCCGTATTTGATGAAATCACCATCCATCTGGATACAGACTATTATAGCGGTGAAGAGTTTAGTATTTTGACCCAACATAAAACCCCGGGGTCGGTGGTTATCGATAGCATGATACTCAACAACCAGCCTTTACAAAAGCCAATGCTTTACCATTCTGATATTGTGAAAGGTGGCACCTTGAAATTGATGCTAAAATAAACTCAAAACGCTGATTTATGGGTAAAACAACGTTTAATAATGCTCCAAACCGAGCATTAAACTCTCAATTTTATGGCTCACAATTGCCGGTTCCGCTAATAATTTTAAATAATGATGATTAAAGCCGGAAGGTTCTGTTACCCATTGGTTTTTACCCAGGCTGTCTACCTCGCAGTATCCGTCACCAATTAAATTAAAACACTCATCTCCGGTCTCACGCACAGCATAATACACTGCTATCTGGTCGAAAGAGGCATTATCAAAAATTTCACCTTTGAACCGGTCTTTTACCCAGGGGGCATCTTTGCTGAATTTATAAAAACCCAGGTACAACGGATGTTTTTCGGGCAAGCTGTTTAGGGCATTACCCGACCTTATTACATCACCAATTTCGTAGCCAGCGAATACAAAGGGGATACCTTTTGTCTGTTCAAGCACAAACTTAGTGACCCCTTTCCCGCCACCTTTAAAGTTCACCTCTCCCTCTGAGTCTTCCTGTTTAGGGAAGGCACCACCCATTACCGAGAAAAGCTTCACTTTTTTATGCAGCAATTCTATGCCAGTGAGCGATGAAATACTATCGGATCCGGTAAGTAAAAGGTTTTTGATGTTATCGAGCCCACCCACAGTAACAATGGTTACACTTTTATCGGGCTGATTGGCCAAAAGCTGCCGGTATAAAACATTGGTGTGGGGCACATTCTCATAGGTTCTACTATAAGGAAGGCTAAGGGCTAGCGGTTTTCCGTATGACCAGTCGCAATCCCAGGCACCGTCTTTTTTACGCACGCCAATGGGAATATCACCATGTTCGTAAAAACGGTTTACAGCATCAATGGCAGACACCCCGTACCTTTCATTGGACCAACAGGCTATGCCCAGCAATTCGCATTCATCATTCTCTATAAAATAATGAAGCATGGCAAGGGCACCCAAATCATCGGCATCGTATCCAAAATCGGTATCAAAAATTATCTTCGCTTTGCTGTTCTCCTTATGGGAAGCTATATCGCAGCCATAGGCAAAAAAACAAATCACGATAAAAAAAGCTGTCCATTTCATGATACTAATTCTTTATAATTTGCTTAACCATTTGTTTTCCATTATAATGTGTAACCACGGCAACATAAAAGCCTTTTTGGCAGGATGCCAGGTTTATTACATGTTCATTAGCTGATAACACCATTTGTCCCATGGCGTTATATACTTTAATGTTGTTTATTTCATTATTCGACACGAAAGTAAAAACATCCGACGACGGGTTAGGATAAACCGTTATGTTTATATTTTCATTTGTTTTGTCGGCACTGGTCACAAGCTCATCTTTATTGGGTTTCCTAAAGGCCACCAAAAATTCTCCTCCCTGATTTTGGGCCAGTTCAATCTCTCTTTCCCGGGCATTAAACTCGTTATATTCTTGTCCGTTAAACGTTACATGATCTATAATTAGTGAATCTTGCTGAATAGCCAGCGGGGTAAGTTTTATAGTACGGGCCTCACCGGGCTCAAAATTGTAGTAGAGCTTTAATATTTCATCATTTAAGTAAATGGTTGAATATAAATAAGTATAATAAGCCATTTCAACGGCATGGTAACCAGCTTTAAATAAGTCCCCTTTGGTTTCTTTGGTCACGCCACCGGTATTATTTGTTTGCGAATATGATCCTCCGTTTACCGTATCCACAAAATGGTCCATAAAAAAATCCAACGATTCGCTGGCCATTTTCAGGTAAACCCGCTTGTCGGGTTCCGACTCTGATATAAAATAATTTATCAGTCCGCCGGTTAACGCTTGTTCCAACATCCAGTAGTCTTTTCCATGATTATATTTGCCAGTTCCCCAGTTATAGCCCATAAATGGTCCTCCATTTTCCATGTCGTAACCACCTGTTTCCCATATATTCATAATCATTTTCCGGGCAGTTTCACGGTATATTTCGTTGCCGGTAATCAAATACGCCCTGGCCAAACACCACCCGGTTTTAATTACATGTCCGGTACTGCCCCCTTTGCTTTCATGATAAATCTCCCAATTTGTATTGTATCCTTCCGCAAAGCCTACCTTTACATAGTCCTTATCCATGCTGGCCCCCAGATGGTCTACACAATTGTTGGCCAAATGAATCACCCTTTGTTCGTTTTCGGGGGTTTCGTTTAAATGATAGGCTGCAAAAGCATGGGTGGTCATGGCATCAACCGTAGGTGTGAATCCCTTGCCCCCTTTGTTGCTCCAATCCTGGTTTGCCTGGGCATAATAACCGTAGTTCTTTTCATCGTCGTGCCATAAGTTGGTGTAATTTGAATTTAACCCTTTTTGGAACCATTCCTTATGTTTGGCTGACTGGGTTACTTCTAACATACTGGCAATACCAACCAATGCATAGTGTTGCTGAAAACTCCATTTTACATCATTATACATTTGTGCCCAGTACCCTGTAGTTATAGGTACAACACCATTACTGTCCGATGCGAAATACCATCCCTCATTCGTTTCATCCCAACCATATTGGTATAAAAAGTCAAGTGCAAAGTTGGCATAATCGAGGTATTCTTTGTTACCTGTTAATGCATAAGCTTTAGAGAAAGCATAGCCCAAACGCGATTGCGCACAAAACGATTTTGAATTGGAGTAATCATCCGTATCATACCCCCCGTTAACACTGTCGATGCGTTGCTTCCAAAAATCAATTTCGTGTTCAACAAAGTCAATGACCTTTTCCGGATGGGTTAAATAATCGCTAATATCATCGCTGCCCTTTATTTTATCCTGGGCATTAACACCTTTATAACATGCAAGCATTATTAAAAAAATACATACAAATTTTATCCACTTTGTTGTCTTTAAATCTATTTTCATGATTTTATTGTTTTATTTTTTCTAAGTTTTTTCGTTCAATTAATTCCTGCTCTATTTCTTTTACTTTTTTATCGTTAAGCGGATAAAAAAACAGAAGTATAATTCCCAAAAAGGAAACTGCCGCTGGCACTACACTCAGTGAAAGTTTTATTCCTGTTATGGCCAATTCGGTCTGCACCTGGTTGGCTACGAATCCATACATTGAGATAATGACCATTACAATGGCACCGCCCAGCGAAAACCCTGCTTTTTGGGCAAAAGTAGCGGCAGAATATACCAGACCGGTAGCCCGCCGGTTGTTTTTCCATTCGGAGTAATCGGCACTATCGGCCAGCATAGACCAAAGCAAAGGCATAGTAGGCCCCGATGCAAACGAAAAAATTATTTGTGCAGTGTAAATCAGCCACATCTGGTTTGGCCTGGCCACGTAAAACACCAACGACGAAACAGTAATTACGGCCATACAAATAATATACAGGTTCCGTTTACCAATTTTTGCCGACAACCATTTGGTAGGCATAACCCCCAACAGCACGAAAGCCGTGCCTATTGCCATAAACTTACCCGATTCCTGTTCTTTATCTAACACGTATTTAAAATAGTAGGCAATATCGGCACTGCGTATGGCAACATAAATAAGCGTAACCAACGATAACGCAAACAAAATAACCCACGGCCGGTTTTTTATCAGATCAGAAAGATCTTCCCTGATTTTTGATTGCTGCTCCTTTTTGGTTTTTACACGCTCGCGCACCGATGCAAACGAAATTAAAAGAAACACCACCGATATGCTGGCAAAAATCAACATGGCCATTTGATACCCTTTGGCATCGTTGCCTGCCCCGAGCTTTGCCACCAATGGCATCAGTAATAATTGCACCGAGAAACCGGCTGCGTAAGCAAAAACAAATTTATAGGACGAAACTGCTGTCCGTTCATCGGGGTTAGGAGAAATTACACCAATAAGGGAATTATAAGGTATCATAATGGCCGTGTAAATAACCATCATAACCGAATAAGTTATATAGGCATAAACAAGTTTTGCGCTACCTGCAAGTTCGGGCGTGGTAAACATTAGTACAGCCCCGGCACCAAACGGCAGGGCCAACCATAAAATAAACGGACGGTACTTGCCCCACCGTGTATTGGTCCTGTCGGAAATCATGCCCATCACAGGGTCGGTAAAAGCATCAAATATGCGAACTACAAAAAACATGGTAGCTACAGCACCTGCCGTAAGACCAAAAGTATCGGTATAAAAAATGGGTAAAAAATACATTAAGGTTTGCCATACAATGCTCGAAGAATATTCACCCAGGCTAAACCCTATTTTCTCCTTAAAAGGAACCTTGCTCATGATTATGCATTTAATTGTATTTAATAAAATAGCTAAAAGCGACATTAACTGTCGCTGTCAACTTAAAAACTATCTCTATTGTTAATATTTATCTAGGCTATAACTAACTTTGTAAGCTTATTTCTAAATTTAAGTATTCCGAATAGTTGGAAAAACCGCTTCGCTCTCATATCAAAAGTAAATGAATTAATGTATCGAATATATCATATTTGTACGGATTAACATTACAGATGTACAAAGCGAAAAATATTTGACGTGCAGCTCTTATTTATTTCATTATGTGCCGCTTACATACCTTTATGACGAAAACCCAAAAAATCATGGCAAATTTTATTCAAAAGCATGCAAGTATTGTTCGCTGTACAAATATTGTAACATTGTGCAGGCTTTTTGTATTGATTTACACCAAAGTGTGGATAAATTTGTTTCGAGCAAATATTCAAAATGGAAATAAAAAAACACATTCAAAAAAAAGCATTCAAAAAAAGCGAAAAACGGTTAAGAATACTTGAGTTTTTAACCTACGTTTTCTTGATAATTATTTTTATATTAATCATTTTCATATTAACATTAAACTAAACTATTTATTATGAAAAAAAGTTACCTAAAATTTATTGTACTAGTTACAATAATTAGTATGAGTTCAACAAATTTGTTTGCCCAGTTTGCTGAGTGGAGTTACTCAAACGTTGGAACTGACAGCGTTCGCTGGGAAGGTGTTAACTGGGGCATGATGGATCCTGAATGGGCCACCGACTTTAAGGCTGATGGTAAATTAACGCTCGATTTGGATTATTACACCGGTTTTGACATGGACACTGAAGGTGTTAGCGATGTATGGGATTTAATTGAAACTGATGCAGCCCCTGTTAACAATTATCTTGAATCAGAAGATGCAAAAAGGCTTCCTGATAATGCTGAAGACTTTTCTGCAGAAATTAAAGGTTTCTTTGACGATGATGATGTTTATATCCTATTCAAAGTAACCGACAACGAGATTATCCCCGGACAAGAAGCCATAGAATTAATGTGGGCATCGTACGCTGATTATCTTCCTAAAGAAGACTGGCCATTTACCCCCAGGGCTACTGAAGACAACGAGCATGTTATAGCCCGTTGGGGAACAATGGGTGCTGGTAAAGCCCTGGCCAATTTAGATTTTTACGATAACGACACCATTCCTATTCAACTTGAATCTTCATTTTACTTTACTGAAATGTCAGATTCTACCGGAGAAGATTACTGGACACATTCAGGGACGGCTCCTGACTGGGACAAGGATTTAGGAATGAAGGTAGGTCAGTTTAAACAAACAGGTAATACAACATGGGAAGCAATATGGAAATTCAACATTGAAAAAACTTTAGGTGGTTTAGTTACCCCACAAGAAGTTGAAAAGTTCTCATTTGACGTAAAAATTATTGACCGCGATACTTTGACCCAGGATAAAAGTATTGAAGCATTGTTCAGCTCAACTAGCAACGAGGTATGGTGGAGCACATATTATGCTGGCTATGCAATGTTTTCTGACATTGTTGGAGTAGATGATATAACATCGAACGACCTTAAAGTGTACCCAACCCCAACAAATGATATATTGTATGTAAACCGCGAGGTTGCAAAAATAGAGGTATATAACTTATTGGGCGCAAAAGTAACCGAAGTTAATGAATTGGCTAGAAAAGTTTCACTTGCTGGTCTGAAAAGAGGAATGTATATAGTAAACACAACCGACATGAACAATAAAGTTAGTTCATTCAAAGTAGTAGTAGAATAAAGCCTCTCATATTTTAGTTAATAGTACTTTAATGAAGGGGAGATAATTCTCCCCTTCATTATTAATTGCAGAAAAATATGATACTTCTTAACTATTTCTATTTACTTTCAATCTTTAACAACATATTCACCTTGAAATTTATCGCAAATGAATATTCTTAAGAAACTAAAAAAAATAACTGCTTCTTTATTTTTTGTTTTATTTGCATTAGCAGGTTTTTCACAACATACTATTGAAGGAGAAGTTATTTCGGCCACCGATAAAACCCCAATACCAGGGGTTAACGTAATTTTATCGGGAACCACGACCGGAACCACGACCGATGAGGACGGTAGATTTAAACTTGAGATACCATCACAGAATGAATTATTGGAGTTCTCAAGTATCGGGTTTTTGAAAAAAGAGATATCAACAGCAGATAAAGATTACCTGAAAGTTATACTGGCCGAGGATATAAAAAGTTTAGACGAGGTAGTAGTAATCGGGTATGGTTCTCAAAAGAAAGAAGACCTTACCGGTGCGGTATCAGTCGTTGACATGGAAGATCTGAAAAAAACAAAAGATATCTCAATAATCAAATCATTACAAGGCAAAACAACTGGTCTTTACATCTCATCTCCGGGGGGTAAACCCGGGCAAGGAGCCTCAGTTAAAATTCGGGGCATCGGTTCAATAAACATGAATGCAGAACCTTTATATATTGTAAACGGAAATGAAGTCAGGGCCAGTGATATTAATCATATCAGCCCGAGTAATGTTTCATCAATTTCAGTATTAAAAGACGCTAGTGCTACAGCTATTTATGGTGCACGCGGAGCCAATGGGGTAATTATTATTGAAACCCTGCGAGGCGACCGGAATGCAAAAAAACCAACGGTTAACATTGACCATTATGTTGGTTTTTCTAAAACAGCAGGCATGTATGAGCCCATGGGGCGCGACCAGTACAGAGATTACATGAAAATTGCCTATGAAAACTATGCCGAAGAAAGAATTGAAACCGGAGCCTGGGACTCTTTTACCGATCCGGGAAACTTTTATTATCACTATTATACCGACTCGGCAAGGGCATCGAATGATAATTTGGAAACAAATACCAACCAGTTAGATGAATTAATACAAACGGCCATGCTTACCAACCTTAATGTTACAGTAACAGGTGGTTCAGAAAACGCCAACTACAGCATTGGGGGAAATTACAGTAACGAGGACGGTACCATTATTAACACCGGGTACAAAAGGGCCAGTTTTTTTATGAACAACGATGTAAACATTACTGACTGGATTAAGGTGGGCCAATCATTTACAGTGGTTAACTCAACGTCGAACGAAATGCGTGACTGGTACCATAACGGCGGCCTTTTAAAAGCAGCCATACAAGCATCGCCTTTTATGAACCTTTACGATGAAAATGCCGAAATAGGTAAATGGGGTGGCCCGGTTGATACTTTAACCGGCGGCAACATTGTAACCAATGCTTTTGCCGAACATAACACCTATTCGCGCGTGCATAAAAACAACCATTTTTTTGGCAACATATATGCAGAAATTGAACCTGTAAAAAACCTGAAATATAAATTTACAGCAAACTATAATTTCGGGTTATTTGAAAGCAATATGTACAAAGAAGCCTATACCCTTGGTAACATTAAACAACGCGACCACCGCATGGATGAAAGAGATTATCACCGGAACATTAGCGAGCGTTACTGGCAACTGGGGCAACTGTTAACCTATAACAATTCAATTGACGGGTTAAACTACTCGGCCATGCTGGGTTGGGAACGTAACTACCGGTACACAGACAATCTTTACCTGCATGGAGAAGGCTTTGTTTCAGAAAAACTTACCACTTTCCCGAATGCCGTTAGCGGCTCATCCATTTCAGGGGAAAGCCGGAACGAGCGGAAAATGGAGTCGTATCTTGGCCGGGTTATGCTCGATTATAACAACAAATATTATTTAACAGCAAGTTTACGTGCCGATGGTTCATCGAACATTGCCCCTGTTAAAGAAAAAGATTGGCTCCCTGAACGTTACGGACTATTCCCATCGTTTAGTGTAGGCTGGAAATTTAACGAAGACCTAAGTTTTATCCAAGACCTGGGGTTTGTTGACCTTGCCAAATTACGCTTCGGATGGGGAATAACCGGTAACCAGGACATAACCCCTTACCAGTATTATAACTACATGGATGCAGCCCAGTATTTTCGTTATACTTTAGGCCGTTCACAAACTTATGTTTTAGGAATGGGGACCTACACTACACAGGCAAACACAAGTATACAATGGGAAGAAGCCCGCATGACTAACCTCGGAATGGATGTGAACTTATTTAACAATAAGTTGCAACTGGTGGCTGAATACTACTATAAAAACCAGTTAAAAATGCTCGTGCGCCAACCTACATCGCGCAGTATGGGTAAAGCACAAGGCGAAAAAGGCTGGTATGCTTATCCTTGGGTAAACCTTGGTAAAGTTAGCAATACCGGTATTGAGTTTAGTGCGGTTTGGAAACAAAATATGGGGCACTGGGATTACTCCATTGGTGGTAACATGACCACAATAAAAAACGTGGTTAAAGACATGGGGCAGGACGTTGATGATATATACCAATCGCCCGATGGCATGAATGCCTCAATTACAACAGAAGGACACCAAATAGGAAGCTATTACGGGTATATTTTTGATGGCATTTTTCAAAATGAACAAGAAGTAGCCAACCACGCGTTCCAAAGCAAAAAAACCCAACCGGGCGATATGCGCTTTAAGGACCTGAACATGGACGGTGTGGTGAATGTAAACGACCAAACCATAATTGGTAAGCCCATACCCTCTTTAATATATGGGTTTAACGGTAACATCCGTTATCGTATTATTGATGTTGCCATGTATTTTCAGGGATTGTATGATTACGATGTAATTAACAGCACAAAAAGATATATTGGCATTGGTACTTCGCGTAGCAACGAAGACGTGAACAAGCTAACCGAAGTGATGGATACCTATTGGAATGGCGAAGGTTCAACCAACTCGCAAACACGAATATCAAAAGTAGACGACAATATGAATACCAGATTCAGCACATATTTTGTTGAAGATGCGTCATTCCTGCGTTTTAAAACTTTACAGTTAGGCGTTACCTTGCCGGAAGATATATCATCAAGGTTCAATATTGAAAACTTAAGGGTATATTTCAGCATTGACAATTTGTACACGTTTACAAAATATTCAGGCTTGAACCCCGAGGTTGCCGGAAGCAATCCGCTGCTTGCCGGATACGATCATTTTTCGTATCCCGCCTCACGTAAATTCTTATTTGGTGTGCAGTTAACATTTTAAATTGTTTGAATTATGAAAATAATAAAGCTAAAAAAATACTTAATCGGACTGGCAATGGTTTCGTTTCTTGTAACATCGTGCGAAAACGATTTTCTCGATATACAAAATGAAAATTCCATTACTGAAGAAACCTACTTCACAAAGGCAGAACATGCCTACGCCAGTATGATTGGTAGCTATTCAAAAATTAAAAGCTGGGAATTATATGGTGCCGCTTATTTGCGGATATGGAACAGCTACAGCGATTTAGGCAAATTTCACGAAGACCCGTACTCAACACTTATGGATTTGAGCAAAGGTGCCCAGCGTGGTGATATCTCAGGTTTTTACCAAGGACTGTATATTGGCCTGTACAGAGCCAACAAAACCCTTCAAAAGCTGGATCCTGAACAAAACCCCGAAATGGATATTTCTGAGGATTTAAGAAACGAGTATACACAGGAGTGCTTAACACTTAGGGCTTATTACAATTTTATGCTCACCGTGTTTTTTAATGAGCCCCCACTGCTGCTAAAGCCGTATGAAGATCCTACCTACGATTTTACAAACAACACAAGGGAGGAATTTTATACCGCTATTATAGCCGATTTAAAAAATGCCGTTGGCGAAGGTGATAAATTTTCAAAGGCATATTTACCCATTGAACGGAGTTCAGATCAAATTGGCCGCATCACACAAGGTACCGCATTAGCCCTGCTGGGCAAAGCGTACCTTTATAAAGCATCACATGCGCCGGCAGGCAATCGCAGTGAGGATTACACCAATGCCAAAACATATCTGAAGAAAGTGGTTAATTTAGGCGTGTACTCATTGATTCAGCCTAAAGCTCCCGAACACAAGGAATATGTTTATGCCTTTTTATCGAACTTTACAGATAAAACATTGAGCAATTACCCAAGTGGCGACAACAATTCTGAATCGATTTTTGAGGCACAATTTGGCGAAAACGGCCCCGGAACCGACGGATGGGAATCGGGCTCACATGCCGATGGCCACATTTTAAACCCATGGTATTCTGCGGCAGGTGGCTGGCACTCCATTGGCCCCACACAAAAATTTGCCGACTTTTTTCAGGACGGTGACCCACGCTACAGCGGCACGCTTTACGATGACGGCGATAGCATTATTATGGCAGATGGCAGTATAGAAATGTACAGCACTGAACCAGGCAAGCACTCGGCGAAAAATGGTGTTGGCATAGGGTGGAAAAAATACTTCTTTCCACAAGGCCCTACCGATAACAAATCGTATGGCACCAATAATATAAAAATTATACGGTATTCCGATGTCTTGCTAATGCTCGCCGAATGCGATTTAGCCCTTGGTATAACTGATAATAACGCTGTTGGTGGAGGCCTGTGGGCCATGAGTGAAGTGAGAGCCCGTGTAGGCCTGGATCCGGCACCTTTAACATTTGAGAATCTCGAACGCGAAAGGGTTTCCGAACTTGGATTTGAAGCTCTCCGGTATCACGACCTTGTTCGTTGGAATCTGCTAAATAACGGCTGGATAACAATGAGTGAAGAGATTCCTGAATTTGAAGAGAACAAAAACGAATACTTACCTATCCCGGAAACAGAGTTAACTATGAATCCAGGGTTAATGCAAAATCCTGGTTATTAATAACAAACTCAAATTTTAAACCATGAAGAATAATAAAATAAATATCCGGATATTGTTACTGTTAGGTTTGATAGCCACTTTGGCAGCTTGCACAAAAGAGTTGGCTACACCTGTCAGCATTTCAATTGAAGTATTGAATGAGGAACCCCTGATTAATGAAAAAGTACCCATATTAATTAATGGAACAGGGGACTTTTGTACTTTTTACAATGGCGTTTCCGGAAAAGATTACGACAGCATACCCGATGCAAGGGGAAGAATAGTGAATTTTGGCGACACCATTTATCAGGCATATCAAAGGGCTAACACATATAAGCTAACAGCTATTGCTACCAGCTATGGCGAATGGGCCGAAGATCAAAACATGGCTATTACCCAGTATGATTTAACGGTAAACGACTTTAATACAGAAATAACCAGGGTTTTTATGACTGAACCCCGGTACAGGCTGGCCAAAATTTCAAACGACACTATCATTATAAAAGCAGGTAATATTGACCTGACGGAAGTATCGATGCAGGTTATTACGGCAAGTCAGGATGCAACGGTATACCCTAACAGCGACATGACAACAGGCTACAAGGATGGCTCTGAATTTACAGCCGATTTTTCTAATGCTGATCCTCATGTTCTGGTAGAATCATTCAGTAAAACAACACAAAAATATCCGATAAAATTTGAATAATAGTTAAATAATTAAATAGAATTATAAAAAGCTTTTTTGAAAATATTTTCAAAAAAGCTTTTTATACAAATATTTATCCGCAACAGTTCGTTGTTTTTATTTTAGGTCACTGACAATAAATTGTTTTGTATTTCGATATGCTGTTTGTTTATATCGCTGATATTTTGTGTGTTACAAATGTTTATAGTCTCATGTCTAAAATCTAACGATCTATTGTATCCGGCAATTAACACATTATACGTTTTTTTGTACTTTTAAGGTGGGGGAATAATTTAAATAATTGTCATGAGAAATATTAAAAACGTATCGCACCTGATTTTCGTTATGCTGGTTTTACTCCTTGCCGTAAACCCGTTGTATGGAAAAATCCATCCTTTTATATTTGACCACCTTGGTGTAGAAGACGGACTATCGGAAACCAATGTAAAAAAGATTGTTGAAGACAAGAATGGTTTTTTATGGATTGGCACACAAAGCGGGCTCAACCGCTATGATGGTTATGAATTTAAGGTTTATCATAAAATACCCGGCGACACCACATCATTAGTGCATAATAATATTACCGACTTATTTATTGACAGCAAAAACCGGTTTTGGGTAGGAACATCGGAGGGGTTAAACATTTATAACGAGAAAAAACAGCAATTTAAGCACCTCGATATTAAAGACTATAACATTCTTACCATAACTGAATGCAGCAAAAATATTATATGGATAGGAACATCGGGCGGGTTGTATAAATTCCATGATAATACACTTACAAAGGTGCCATTACGTTTATACAACTCTGCTTATACATCTATTTATGCTATCAGGGAAGTTATGCCGGGCAAGCTGCTTTTGGGTTCATCTGGGAAATACATGCTATTATTTAATACTGAAACCGAGAGCATTACAAAAAACATTGTTTACCCCAATAACCTGATGCCCGGTACTAATAACGCGAGTGTAAAAAACATACTTATCGATTCAGAAGGAAAAATCAGGGTGTCAATATTTGGGGGAGGTATTTATACGCTCGACACATTAACATATACACTTAAACCCTTTTGCAATAGCCTTATTAACAGCTATAAAGTGAGCACCATCATGGAATATGAACCCGGGGTGTATTTAATTGGTACCGATGATAATGGCATTAACATATACAACAAGAACAACAACACGATTGACTACCTTTATGAAGAAACAAGCAATCCCAAATCACTAAGCTCAAATAAAATATCATATATTTTTACCAGTTCAACCGGACAACTTTTTATATGCTCAACCATCAGCGACATAAATGTTTACAGCAAAAACAAATATAAATTTGAGCTTTACCAATCGGAAGTATGCAACAAAAACAGCCTTCCGCATAATTCGGTACTATGTTTTTGCGAGATGGATGACAAATGCGTTTGGATTGGAACCGAGCAGGGAGGCGTAAGTAAATTTTCACCCAAAACAAAAAACTTTACCCGTTTTAATTTACCTGAAGTGTTTGATTCTGATTTAAAAAGCCAAACCATTCTTTCAATATTTCAGGACAGCAAAAAAAATACATGGATAGGGACATACGGTGCCGGTTTATTACTTTTCGATGAAAATAAAGGCATACTCCAACAATATACCTATAACCCAAACGACCCCAATTCACTAAATGCTAATGACATATGGGGAATTGAAGAAGACCCGGATGGTAATATCTGGCTGGGCACACATTCAGGACTTTGTTGTTTTAACATAACAACAAATACATTTACCAGATATTACCATGAAGCAGACAACAATAAAGGCTTAAGCAGCAACTCGGTATTTTCTCTTTATGTATCAAACAAAGGCAAACTTTACGTGGGTACTGCAGGAGGCGGATTAAACATATTCGACAGTGAAACCAAAACATTTAAAGCTTTCATGCATAGCGCAGAAGCTGAATCGGGCATTAGCAGCAATAATGTTTACGGAATAACCGAAGATACCAACGGAAAAATATGGCTGGCCACAGAATATGGCGTAAACTGTTTTAACCCCCAAACTGAAAAATTTCAGGTATATACCGTAAACGAAGGCCTTGCCCACAACACAGTAAAATCGCTTGCCTTTGACAATGATGGCAATTTATGGATAGGCACCCTAAACGGGCTTTCACAGTTTAATGTAAACATGAAAAAGTTTACCAATTTCACTT
The DNA here is from genome assembly GCA_018399395.1 of Prolixibacteraceae bacterium. Lineage (GTDB taxonomy): Bacteria > Bacteroidota > Bacteroidia > Bacteroidales > Prolixibacteraceae > Roseimarinus. The sequence continues at coordinate 1,087 of JAGYOI010000001.1, read as the reverse complement.
CATCAGACGGGTTGCAAGGAAAAGAATTTAAGAATGGTGCCGTGCTAAAAGCATCTGATAGCTCCTTATATTTTGGCGGAAACAATGGCTTTAACCATTTTGATCCTACCCAAATCACATTTAATGCCATAAAACCTAAAATAGCAATTACTAAGTTGCGCTTAAACAACAAAACGGTTAAAATTGGTGATGTCGTAAATAACCGGATAATATTAAATGAAAATATCAATACCACCGATAAAGTGGTTTTTAACTACGCACAAAATGTTATAACCCTTGAATTTGCAGCCTTGCATTTTATGTCGCCAAAGCAAAACAAATATGCATACCGGCTAAAAGGCTGGGTTGATTCATGGACATATACACCGGCACAAAACCGAACTGCAACCTACGCCAATTTAAAACCCGGTGAATATGTTTTTGAGGTAATTGCTGCTAACGCCGATGGATACTGGAACAATAAAGGCAGGCAGCTAATCATAGAAATATTACCCCCGTGGTGGGCCACAAAAACAGCGTTCATCATATATGTTATTATTTTTATATCGCTGATATTCCTCTCGCGTAAAATTGTAAAAATGAAACTTGACTATCAGCACTCACTAAATATTGAAAAGCTAAAAAATGCTCAATTGGCCGAATTGCATAAAAAAGACCATGAGATTGACCAGCTAAAACTGGTTATGTTTACCAATATTTCGCATGAATTTCGCACCCCGCTTACCTTAATAACCGGACCGCTCGAAAATATTATGAATAAGATAGAGGACACAGACACCAAAGACCAATTGAAAATTGTCTGGCGAAATGCACAACGTCTATTGGTACTCATTAACCAAATACTTGATATAAGAAAACTGGAACTGGGAAAATACAATCTACAACTTGAAAAAATAAACCTTGTTAAACATATCACTGAAATACACCAGTCTTTCAAGCTATTGGCCCGAAGGAACAATTTAGATTTTCAACTAAAGCTTACTAATGAAGAATTTAGCACTTATGCCGATTCCGATATTATTGAAAAAGTAATGTATAACTTACTGAGCAACGCATTTAAACACACCCCAAGAGGGGGCACGGTTAA